>NZ_BCQU01000001.1:0-198437 GCF_001552235.1 Actinomadura rubrobrunea NBRC 15275
ACGGCCCGGTCGTCGTCAAGCCGTTCGGCGAGCGCCGCGGGAGTGGGCGACTCGAACAGCGCGCGGATCGGCAGCTCCACCCCCAGCACCGACCGCACCCGACTAACCAGCCGGGTCGCCAGCAGCGAGTGCCCGCCCAGGTGGAAGAAGTCGTCGTCGACCCCGACCGCCGCGAGCCCGAGCACCTCGGCGAACAGGCCGCAGAGGATCTCCTCCTGCGGCGTCCGCGGCGCCCTGGCGGCGGTCGGCGCGCCGACCTCCGGAGCGGGCAGCCGCCCGACGTCGACCTTGTGGTTGGCGTTCAGCGGCAGCGCCGCAAGCGGCACGAAGTGCGCCGGGACCATGTACTCCGGCAACCGGCGAGCGACGTGCCGGCGCAGTTCGTCGAGGTCCGGCGCCGTCCCCTCGGCCGCCACCAGGTATCCGACCAGCTCCTTGCGCCCGGGCCGGTCCTCACGGACCACCACCGCGGCCTGCGCCACCTGCGGATGCTCGTGCAGCACAGCCTGAATCTCACCGGGCTCGATGCGGAACCCCCGGAGCTTGACCTGCTGGTCGACACGCCCGAGGAACTCCAGCTCGCCTTCGGCCGTCCAGCGCACCAGGTCGCCGGTGCGGTACATCCGCTCGCCCGGCTCGCCGAACGGCGACGCGACGAACCGCTCGGCGGTCAAGTCGGGGCGCGCGACATACCCCCGGGCCATGCCTTCGCCCGCCAGGTAGAGCTCGCCTGCGACACCGGGCGGCACCGGGCGCAGCCGGTCGTCCAGCACGTAGGCGCGGACGTTGTCCATCGGCCGACCGATGGGGACGTTGTCGTCCCGCACCGGATACGGCGTCCGCATCGGGTGGCAGGTGGCGTACGTGGTCATCTCCGTGGGGCCGTAGACGTGCACCACCGTGGTGTCGGGGCACGCCTGCAGCGCCCGCCGGATGGCCTGCGGAGAGACGAACTCGCCTCCCGTCCACACCTCGCGCAGCCCGGACAGGCAGTCCGGGTGCTCGTCGACCAGCAGGTTGAACAGCGCCGTGGTGAAGAACGCGACGCTGACCCGCTCGGTCGTCAGCAGCCGCGCCAGCGTCGGGGCGTCGAGCTCGCCCGGAGGGGCTAGGACGATCTCCCCGCCGTGCAGCAGCGGCACCCAGATCTCGAAGGTCGAGGCGTCGAAGGCGTGCGGGGACCGCAGCAGCACCCGGTCGCGTCCCAGGCCGCTCCAGCGGCGGTCACGCGCGAAACTCAGCACATCCTGATGGGTGATGCCGATGCCCTTGGGGGTGCCGGTGGACCCCGAGGTGTACATCACGTAGGCGAGCTGCTCGGGCCGCGCGGGGACGGCGGGGTCGGTCTCAGGCTGCGCGGCGAGCTGCGGATCGTCGTCCACCACGACCACCTGGGCCGCCGAAGGCGCGCGGTCGCGCATCGCCCGGTCGGTGAGCAGCACCCGCGCCCCCGCCTCAGCCATGATCCGCTCCTGCCGGGCGGCCGGATCGCTGTGGTGCAGCGGCACGTACGCGCCCCCCGCCTTGAGCACGGCGAGCGTCGACACCAGAAGGTCCACTGAGCGCTCCTGGAGGATGGCGACGGCGCTCTCCGCGCGCACGCCCAGCTCGCGCAGCCGGTGCGCGAGCCGGTTCGCCCGGACGTCGAGCTGCCGGTACGTCACCCCCTGCGCCGCGACGGCATCGGGCGTCCGGGCGACCTGCTCGGCGAACGCCGCGTGCACCGACCCCGGCACGCGGGCGGGCGCGTAATCGGTGTCGTTCCAGGACTGGAAGATCCGCCGCAGCTCCTCCTCGCTCAGCACGTCCAGTTCGCTGATCCGCCGGTCCGGCGTCTGCGCCGCCGCGTCCAGCAGCCGGGCGAACCGGTCCACCAGGGCCCGCGCGGTCTGCGGGTCGAACAGATCCGTGGAGAACTCGAGGAAGCCGTCGACCCCTGCGGGATCGCCGTCGGCGTCCCACCGCTCGGTGAGGCTGAAGGTGAGGTCGAACCGGGCCACCCCGGCGCCGACCGGCTCGGCCTCGACCTTCAGACCCGCCAGCGCCGGGTCCGCGGCAGGCGCGCTCTGCAGCGCGAGCATCACCTGGAACAGCGGCTGCCGGGACAGCGACCGCTCGGGATTGATCGACTCCACCAGCTTCTCGAACGGCAGATCCTGGTGCTGGTACGCGGCCAGGTCGGTGTCGCGGACCCGTCCGAGCAGCTCCCGGAACGTCGGGTCGCCCGCCGTGTCGGTGCGCAGCACCAGAGTGTTGACGAAGCAGCCGACCAGGTCGTCCAGGGCGTCGTCGCCGCGGCCGGCGATCGTGGTGCCCAGCGGGATGTCGGTGCCCGCGCCGTGCCGGGTCAGCAGTGCCGCCAGACCGGCCTGCAGCACCATGAAGAGTGTGGTCCGGCTGTCGCGGGCCAGCTCGAGCAGGCGCCGGTGCGACCGGGCCGAGAGCCGGACCGGGACCATGTCCCCCTGGTAGGTGGTGACCGCGGGGCGCGGCCGGTCGGCCGGCAGGGGCAGGTCGCCCGGCAGGTCGGCCAGCTGCGTCCGCCAGTACGCCAGCTGCTGCCCGGCGATGCTGTCGGGGGCGTCGGCGTCACCGAGCGCCCGCCGCTGCCAGAGAGCGTAGTCGGCGTACTGGACCGGCAGCGGCGCCCAGGTCGGGCGGCGGCCCGCGCGGCGCGCCGCGTAGGCGGTCTCCAGGTCCCGCAGCAGCGGCCGCAGCGACCACCCGTCGCATGCGATGTGGTGCAGCACCAGCATCAGCGCGTGCCGGTCCGGCGCCACCTCGAACAGGGTGGCCTTCAGCGGAGGCGCGGCAGCCAGGTCGAAGCGGTGCCGGGCGGCGGCCGCGAGGGCGTCGTCCAGCACGTCCTCGGCGACCCGAACCACCTCCAGCTGCGGCGCGTAGTCGTCGTGGATCACCTGGCCGGGAGTTCCTCCCACGTCGGGGTACGAGGTGCGCAGCACCTCATGCCGGCGGGTGACGTCGGCCAACGCGGCGCGCAGCGCGGACACGTCCAGCGGCCCGGAGATCCGCAGCACGAGGGGGATGTTGTAGGTCGGGGAGGGCTCCAGCGTGTTGAGGAACCACAGCCGGCGCTGCTCGAAGGACAGCGGGAGGGGATCGGGACGCCGCTCCGCCTCCACCGGCGGGCGGTGGCGCGAGGCGCCGTCCAGCTTCTTGGCCAAGGCGGCGACGGTGCCCTCGGAGAACACGTCCTTCACTGCCAGGTCGGCGCCGAGGGTGCCCCGGACCTTGCCGATCAGCTTGGTCGCCGCCAGGGAGTGGCCGCCGAGGTCGAAGAAGTCGTCGTCGATGCCGACGGACGCGGCCGGGCGGTCCAGCACCTCGGCGAAGAGCCGGCACAGGATCTCTTCCTCGGGCGTCCGGGGGACGCGCCGCGCGGGACGCGCGGCAAACTGCGGATCGGGCAGCGCCGCCCGGTCCACCTTGCCGTTGGGGGTGAGCGGCAGTGCGTCGAGGCGCACGAAGACGCCCGGCACCATGTGCGCGGGCAACCGCCGCGCCAGGTGCTCGCGCAGCTCGCCCTCGTCCGGCGTGTCGGCGGGCGCCCGCGGAACGACATAGGCCGCGAGCACGGCGTCGGGCCCGCTGCCGCGGACGGCCGCGGCGGCCTGCGCGACCCCGGTGTGGTCGGCGAGGACGGCCTCGATCTCGCCCAGCTCGACCCGGAAGCCGCGGACCTTGACCTGGTCGTCGGCGCGGCCGACGAACTCCAACGCACCGTCCTCGGTCCACCGGACCAGGTCGCCGGTGCGGTACATCCGCTCGCCCGGGGCGCCCCACGGCGCGGCGACGAACCGTTCGGCGGTCAGGTCCGGCCGGTTCACGTAGCCGCGCGCCAGCCCGGCGCCGGCGACGTAGAGCTCACCCGTCACGCCGGGCGGAACCGGACGCAGGCACGCGTCCAGGACGTAGACCCGTGCGTCGTCGACCGGCCGCCCGATGAGCGGGGCGGACCGGTCCGTCAGCGGGTCGCTCATGGTGGCGCACACGGTCGTCTCCGTGGGACCGTACGCGTTGATCATGCGTCGGCCGGCCGACCAGCGGCGCATCAGGTCCGGGGTCAGCGCCTCACCGGCGGACACCAGGGTGGCCTGCTCGGGCAGGCCGCCGTCCGGCAGCGCGGCCAGCGCGGACGGCGGCAAGGTCAGATGGGTGACGTCGTACTCGGCCGCCAATGCGGCCAGGTCCGGGCCGGGCCGGAGCCGCTCGGAAGGAGCCACCACCAGGGCCGCTCCCGACAGCAGCGCCATGACCGTCTCCCAGAACGCGGCGTCGAAACTGGGCGAGGCGAACTGCAGCACCCGGTCCCCGGGGCCGACCCGGAGCCGCTCGGCCTGAGTGGCCGCCAATGCCGCCGTGCCCGCGTGAGACACCACCACGCCCTTGGGGGCGCCGGTGGACCCGGAGGTGTAGATGACATAGGCGGCCTGGTGCGGGTCGGGCGTCTCGTCGAGGTCGGCGGCATCCAGCCGGGCCAGGTCGTCCGCGATCTCGTCCAGTACCACCCGACGCGAGGCATGGTCGCCCACGGCAGCGTCGGTCGACCGGGCGGTGACGACCGCAGCCGGCCGCGAGTCGTCGAGGATGTAGGCGATGCGTTCCGCCGGGTAGTCCGGGTCGACCGGTACATAAGCCGCGCCCGCCTTGAGCACCGCCAGCATGGCCACGACCAGTTCCGGCGCACGGGGCAGTGCCAGCGCGACGCGGTCCTCCGCCCGCACCCCGCTGTCGACGAGGAACCGCGCCAGCCGATTGGCGCGTTCGTTCAACTCCCGGTACGACAGGGTCTCGCCTTCGAACAGGACGGCGGGCGCGTCCGCCGACTGTGCGACCTGCCGCCGAAACAGCGCGGGCACCGAAGCGACCGGGTGGGACCGTGCCGTGTCGTTCCAGGTCTCCACCGTCATGCGCCGCTCATCGGGGGTCGCGGCGTCCAGGCGGCTCAGCGGCGTGTCCGGTTCCGCCTCCGCCAGCTGCTCCAGCATGTGCAGGACCCGCCGCCGGTGCGCACTGACCGCCGCCTCGCTGTAGACCTGCGGATTCGCCCACAGGTTCAGCCGCAGACCGCCGTGGTGCGGGCGCTCGTGCACCATGAACTCGATGTCGTCCACCGGCCCGATCGCCAGCCACTGCCGGGTCGCGGTGTGCCCGCCGAACCGCGGTTCCGCGGAGAACGCCAACACGTTCACGATCGGCCCGTACAGCTTCGGCCAGTCCGCGGGCAGGGTCAGGTCGCGCCGCAGCTCCTGGAACGGGTATCGCTGGTGGGCGAGCGCCTGCTCGGTCCTGTCCGCCACCTGCGCGACGAGCTCGCGGACGGTCATGTCGGGGCGCAGGGACAACCGCAGCGGCTGCAGGTTCGCCAGCATGCCCGGCACGGTTCGGCTGGCGGAGGTGACCCGCCCGGTCACAGGAAGACTGATCACCAAGTCGTCGCGGCCGGTGACGCGGTACAGGTAGGCGGCCAGCGAGGCGACGGCGACCCGCGACCACCGCACCCCCAGGCGCTCGGCCAGGGCGCGCAGCCGGGCGAAGACCCGCTCGGGGACAGCGTCGCGCTGCTGGTGATACGCCGGGCCCGCCGGGGCCGACCTGCCGCCCAGCAGGACGGGGTCGGGACGGTCGGCGAACCGCTCGGCCCAGTAGCGGGCGTCGGCGGCGCGCTCGTCCGACGCCTGGTACGCCAGATCGTCCTCCAGCAGCAGCCGCAGCGGCGGCAGCGGCGGCTCCGGGGCGGCGCGCCCGGCCAGCGCCGCGTCGTACAGCCGGCTCACCCGGCGCGTGAGCAGCCAGACGCCGAACCCGTCGAGCACGATGTGGTGGTAGCGCTGGTACCACAGATACCGGTCGTCGGCGACGCGGAACAGGGCCTGTCCGAACAGCCTCCCCCCGTCCAGCTCGACCGGCCGCCGAGTGTCCTCGGCCATCCACGCCTCCGCCACCGCCAGCGGATCCGGCTCGCCGGCCACGTCGATCACCGGGAACGGCCAGTCGTCCTGGCGGTGCGGCACCTGAACCGGCGTCCCGTCGGCGACCTCGAACCGGACGTGCAGGGCGTCGGTTTCGCCCACTGCCTGCCGGACCGCCCGCTCGAACGCGGCGACGTCGACCGGCCCGTGGATCTCCAGGTAAGAGGACTGGTTGTAGATCGGGTGCGCGGGATCCAGCTGGTGGCCGAACCAGGAGCCGCGCTGTGCGGCCGTCAGCGGGCGGCCCGTGCGTCCGCCGCCGCCCGCTCGCACCCCCGGTTCCGTGGCAAGCCCGTCGTCAAGCCTGTCGTCCAGCATGGGATACGTCCTCAATTCCCGCGTCGAACGAACGGTGTCTTCGCTTCGGCCCCGGCCGCGCCCGGCGTCTCGACGGGAGCGGCCTCGATCACGATCACGGCGCATTCCAGCCGGTGCACGGCGGCCACCGTGAAACCGGCCTGGTCGAGCAGCGCCTGGAACTCCTGGACGGACCGCTCGGCGCCGTCCAGGACGGACATCATGTAGAGGTCCATCAGCGCGGCGAAGCGGGTGTTGGAATCGGCCGGCCCGGACGGGCCCGCCTCCCGCTCGATGATCATCAGGCGGGCGTGCGGGCCCATCGCCGCGCGGCAGACGCGCAGCAGCTCCACGCACCGCGCGTCGTCCCAGTCGTGCAGGATCTGCCGGAGCAGGTACAGGTCCCCGCCGGCCGGCACGGAGGCGAAGAAGTCGCCGGCGACGACACTGCACCGCCCGTCCAGGCCCGCCGCGGCGATGCGGGGGCGGGCCCGCTCGGCCGCCTCGGCGGTGTCGAGCAGGACGCCGCGCGCCGAGGGAGCGGCCGACAGCAGCCGCACCAGCATCGCGCCGTCGCCCCCGCCGACGTCGACCAGCACGCGCCGACCGGACAGGTCGATCGCCGCCAGGATCTGGTCGATCTCCAGCTCCAGGTCGTGCGCCTGCGACCGGTCGAACAGTTCCCGCAGGTGCGGCTCGTCGGCCAGGCTGTCGAAGAACGGCCGGCCGTGGACCGCGTCGAATGCGGGCCGGCCGCCGCGGACGGTGCCGAGCAGCCCGTCCCAGGCCGCCCCGACCGCCTCTCGGGCCAGCAGCGCGGTCGGCAGGGCCGAGCCGTGCGCGTCCGCGCGCAGGGCGTCGCTGAGCGGCGTCGGCCCGAACGTGCCGTCCGGGTGCGCGGCGAACACGCCGTGCGCCGCCAGGGCCCGCAGTAGCCGCCGCAGCCGCTGCGGCTCGGCGCCGCATGCGGCCGCCAGCTGCGCCGCCGTCCGCCGACCGCCGGCCAGCAGCTCGGGCAGGCCGAGCTCGGCGGCGGCGCACACCGCCTGGGACAGCAGCCGCCCGAAGATCATGTGCCGGATGAGGATCTGCGGCGCCGGGGCCTGGCGGTCCCCGGCCTGCCGCACCGAGGTGTCCGGCGCGGTCAAGGCTCCACCTCCCCGCCCGTGGCCGCGACCTGCTGGGAGAACCGCTGCCGCGCCTGCTCGTACAGATCGCGCAGGAGCGGATCGCGCACCTTCCCCGCGCTGTAGCGCTCGCTGAACCGCCGTTCGTATTCGGCGAACCAGCGCCGTTCCCCGTGCAGGAAGAGCACGTCGTGCTGCGCCATGTGCCGGATCGCGTACAAGGCGATCGGGGCCCGGGACACGGGGAACGTCGGATTGCGTACGGCGGGCTCGGTGCACGCGGGATGGAACTGCCCGATCATCAGCCCCGCCGCGACCGCTTCGTTCTTGAGCCGCACGTAGGTCCGGTCGATGGTGGCCCATCCGATCTCGTCGGCGTCCGGGAGGACCACCAGCAGCGTGCTCAGCGAGCCCTGCGGCCGCTCGGCCGGTTCGGCGGTCTGCCGGAACCTGCGCAGCTCCGCCGATACCAGCCGGAGCAGCGGGCCGGGTTCGTGCCCGTCGACCTGGTAGTGGAACACAAAGCTCACGGCGCCCGCGTTGAGCGACGCGGGCACGAACGGGCACACCGGCCCGCTGCGGCCCAGCTGCTCCGAAGGCTTTGAGACGTAGTCGCGCAGCCAGTGCAGCACCACCGACAGGTCACGCCGCACGCGGCCGTCCCGCGGATCCGCACCGACCACGCTCACCGCGGTGCCCTGCTGGAACGGGCACCGGCCGGACGTCCCAGAGACGTTGGTCATGAGCTCCTCTCCCTGCCGCTCATGCGCCGCGCTCGGCTGTCTCGACCAGCCGGCCCCCCGCGGAGCAGCGCGCAGGCGAACTCAGCGCACGGAACGCCGCGCCGATCCGGTCGACCGCCTTCCTGACGTGCGGCAGGCTCAGCGGATCGGCCGCGTGAAGCGTCTGCCACCGCTGCTTCGGCGTGTCCCCGTACAGCAGGCTCGTGGCGATCCGCACGCGCAGGGCGCGCGGCTTGTCACCGAACAGGTGCCCGCCGAGCACCGCGATCCCGTGGCGGTCGAGCAGGTGGTCCTGGAGGTCGGCCGCCGTCGTGACGCCCTTGTCGGCCAGGACATCCCGGATCCCCTCGAGATCGGGATAGAGGTAGAAGCCGCCCTGCGGCGGCAGGCAGCGCGCGCCGGCAGCTGTGATCACCTCATGCACCGCGGCCGCGACCGTGCCGTGCAGGCGCGCGGCGGCGGCCAGGTGCGCACGGATCTCCGGCGGCTCGCTGAGCGCCAGCTCGGCGACCGCCTGCATGGGCCGCGCCAGCGTGGACCAGATTTCGCTGGCGGCGGCGACCACCCCGGCGCGCAGCGCCGCGCCGTGCCGACCCCGCGGGAAGCGGGCGAGGCCGATGCGCCAGCCGCCGATGCCGTGGCTCTTGCTCAGACCGGTGACCACCACGGTGCGCTCGGGGATCACCTCGGCCGGGCTGAGCAGCGGCGGCGCGCCGTCGTGCGCCAGGTCGCGGTAGATCTCGTCGGAGACCACCGTGAGCCCCTCCGCCAGGGCGACTTCGCAGACCCGCCGCACCACGGCGGGCGGCGCCAGCGTGCCGGACGGGTTGTCTGGCAACGTCAGCACGACCAGGCGGGGCCGGCCGCGCCGCGCCCGCGCGGCCCGCACCGCGAGGCGGAGCGCGTCCGGATCGGGGACACCGCCACAGTGCGAAGGCGTCGGCACCGGAAAGGCGGCGCGGCCGAGCAGGCGCGCCTGCGGTGCGTAGGAGACCCAGGTGGGGCTGGGGAGCATCACGTCCCCGTCCACGGCCGCCACCACGGCCAGCAGCAAAGGCTTGCTCCCCGGCGCGAACACGATCTGGTCGGGGTCGGTGGGGAGGCCGCGCCGTGCGAAGTAGCCCGCCGCGGCGGCGCGGGCGGCGCCGTCGCCGGCGATAGGCCCGTAGTCGGTGTCGACCGAGCCCTGGGCCAAGCGCTCAACCAGGCTGGGGTGCACGGGCAGCAGCGATTCCCCGAAGCTCAGGTCGAGGATGTCGGCACCGGCCGCCCGGCGGTTCGCGACGGTCTGGTGGACGGCGAAATTGGCCGCCACGCCAAGCTGCTCGTTCAGCATCGAGCCGGAGCGCCTCGTGTCACGAGCTGATCACCGGGACACGCGCCCGGGAAAGAGATCCGGTGCTCCGATCTGACGCGTTCATTCACTGAACGAACCCCCCGGTGCACAAGCGGAGCATGAACGAAAACCGCTCAAAGGCAACAGTGGCGACTTTAACCACGCTCGCCGCGCGATCGTATGTTCGCGTCAGGAAGTTGCCACTCCGTTCCAGGCGCACTGCGTGATCGCCGCGACATCGGGCCGCAAACGTAAGAAGGCAAGAAGGAGCTGGTCGCAGAGCTGAAGGAGTATGTCGATGTCGAGTCGGCGGACACGCACGGCGAGAACGCGATGACGGTGCGCTACAGTCCGGCGAATACTCGGCGCGGTGGTGCGATAGCGGTGAGTCGCCGCTTCCGAGTGCAATTCTTGCTTCGTGTCCACTTCATGTCAGGTGCGCATCCGCCCTGTTGACATCCGGGGAATGCGCCGGTTAGGACTCTGCCGGAGGGGGCATTTCGAAAGCGCACATCGGTGTCTGTTCCGCAGTTATGCGCGTTATGCGGAAGTCTCCCAATCCAAAAAACGGCGTGCGAGCGCCGGACAATGTGCACCGTACATCAGCCGATTGCGAGGAACGCCTGCGATGACGCGATCGACCGAGGCGCCGGCCGCCGGAGGAAGCGAGCCACTCACCGGGCCGCCCACAGGGGTGGGGGACGGTCGCGCCTTGCTGGGCTGGCTGAGCAAGATGCGCGCGACCCGGTCAGTGTGGCGGGACGAGAGCACTGGCTCAGTCCACGTCTTCGGCTACCAGGACCTGCTGCACGTCCTGTCCAATCACACGATCTTCGGTTCGGACTTCGGGGACCTGACCCCGAGCCCGCCGCCGGACGTCCCCAACTTCATGGAGGGCGTCCTGACGATGACCGATCCGCCGCGCCACGGCAAGCTGCGCAAGCTGGTGAGCCAGGCGTTCACCCCGCGCTCGGTCGCCCAGCTGGAGCCGCGCATCCGGCAGCTGACCAAGGAGCTGTTCGACAACGTGGCCGACCAGTCGGAGTTCGACCTGGTCACCGCGGTGACCTACCCGCTGCCGGTGATCGTCATCGCGGAGATGCTCGGCATTCCGTCCTCCGACCACGCGCTCTTTCGGGACTGGGGCGAGGCGCTGCTGTCCAACAACTACGAGCTGCCCGCCGGCACCGTCCCCGACGCGCCGGCGATCACCGATTCCACGGCGGAAAAGCTCCGCCAGATGCACGCGTATCTGATGGAGCACATCCGCGACCGGCGCCTCAGGCACCGCGAGGACCTCATCGGACGGCTGGTGGCCGCCGAGGTCGACGGCGACCGGCTGACCGACACCGAGGTGGTCAGCTTCCTCAACTTCCTGCTGCTCGCCGGGCACCTCACCACCACCCTGCTCATGGGGAACACGCTGTTGTGCTTCGAGGAGGCTCCGGAGGCCATGGCCGAGGTCCGCGCGGACCGCACCCTCGTGGAGGGCACGATCGAAGAGGTGCTGCGGTACCGGCCCCCGGTGGTCTTCGGCTACCGGCTCACCAAGTCCGCCACCTCCCTCGGCGGCGTCGACATCCCGCCCAAGACGCCGGTCGTCATGTGGCTGCTGTCCGGCAACCACGACGAGCGGCAGTTCGACCACGCGGACCGGTTCGACATCCACCGCTCGCCCAACCCGCACCTCACCTTCGGGCACGGCATCCACTTCTGCCTCGGCGCCCCGCTCGCCCGGCTCGAATCGCGGATCGTGCTCAACGAGCTGCTCGACCGCTACGCGGAGGTGGCGTGCGGCGAACCCGTCTTCTACGAGCACAGCCCGGAGATCTACGGCGCCAAGAGCCTGCCTTTGACCGTCCGCCGTGCCTGACGGGCGCGCGCGGCCGTCCTCCCCACCCGACCAGCGACAGGAGCATGCCTCCATGACCGACGCCGCCGTCTCGCAGACCGCGACCGCCCCAGACGGGCCTCCTCCGGCCGTCGGGGACGGCCGGGCCACGCTCGCCTGGCTGACGGCCAAACGCGATGCCGCGCCCCTGTGGCACGACGAGACCACCGGCTCGTTCCACGTGTTCGGGCACCCCGAGATGATCGAGATCCTGTCGGATCCGGCCACGTTCTCGTCGGACTTCTCCGCCATGGCGCCGCCGCCCGACCCGGACGTCCCCAACTTCATGGAGGCGTCGCTCACCGTCACCGATCCGCCCCGGCACGGCCAGCTGCGCAAGCTCGTCAGCCAGGCGTTCACGCCGCGAATGGTGGACCGTCTGCGCACGCGCATCAGCGAAGTGACCGGCGAGCTGCTCGACGCCGTCGGCGACCGCGACCGGTTCGACCTGGTCGGCGACGTGGCCTACCCGCTCCCGGTCATCGTGATCGCGGAGATGCTGGGCATCCCGGCCGCCGACCGCGACCTGTTCCGGCACTGGGCCGAGCTGCTGCTGTCCAACAGCGAGAACACCCAGGTCGGCACGTTGGGCGAGGCGGGCTACACCGGGGACCGTGCGGAACAGCTCCGCCGCATGAGCGACTACCTGCTCGAACACGCCCGGGAACGGCGCAAGCAACCCCGCGACGACCTCATCGGGCGGCTGGTGGCCGCCGAAGTCGACGGCGAACGGCTCACCGACCAGCAGATCATCAATTTCTCCGCCTTCCTCCTGCTGGCCGGGCACCTCACCACCACACTCCTGCTGGGCAACGCGATGCTCGCGTTCGGCGAGCACCCGGACCAGGTGACCGCCGTCCGCGACGACCCGGGCCTCATCCCGGCCGCGATTGAGGAAGTGCTCCGCTACCGCCCGCCGGTGGTCTTCCTCTACCGGCTGACCAAGCAGCCGGCGACCATCGGCGGCGTTGAGATCCCGGCGGGGCGGATCGTGGTCTGCTGGATCATGTCCGCGAACCGTGACGAGCGCGTCTTCACGGCGGCGGAGCGGTTCGACGTCGGACGCCAGCCCAATCCCCACCTGACGTTCTCCCACGGCATCCACTTCTGCCTGGGTGCTCCCCTGGCCCGGGCGGAGTCGGCCATCGCGCTGCGAGCCCTGCTGGACCGCTTCGCCGACATCCGTTGCGGAACGCCGGTCTATCACCAGAAGCCGGACATTTTCGGTGTGCGCGAGCTTCCCCTGGACGTGCGGCGCGCCTGACGTCCGATCCGGTCCCGAACGGAAAGCCGAACACAATGCCCAACGACAGCACCCAGGAGAGCGGACTGCCGACCTTCCCCTTCCCCCGCACCGATCCCTTCGGGCCGCCTCCGGAGTACGCGAGGCTGCGCGCTGAGGAGCCCATCTCCAAGGTGACCCTCTTCAACGGCGCGAAGGCCTGGCTGATCACACGATACGAGGACGCGTGCCGACTTCTCGCCGATCCTCGCATCAGCTCGGTGCAAAGCGCCGAGGGCTATCCGGTGATCACGCCGAACGAGGTGGCGCTGCTCGGCATCACCACGTTCGTCTCCATGGACCCGCCCGAGCACACCGCGCACCGCCGCCTGCTGATCCCGGAGTTCACCGTCAAGCGGGTCCGCGAGCTGCGGCCGGCCATCCAGCAGACCGTCGACGACCTGATCGACCGGATGATCGCCCAGGGGCCGCCGGTCGATCTGGTGCCGGCGCTGTCGTTGGCCCTGCCGGCGCTGGTCATCTGCCAGATCCTCGGCGTCCCGTACGCGGACCGGGAGTTCTTCCACACCCGCACCCACCTGATGGTGCGCGGCAGCACCGCGGAGGAGACCGGCGCCGCCGCGGCGGAGCTGATGGAGTACGTCCGCACCCTGGTCGCCGACAAGCGGAAGAACCCGACCGACGACCTGCTTGGCCGGCTTCTCAAAAATGCCGCAAAGCCCGGCGCGTCCGACGGCGACACGCCGCGGCTCAGCGAGGACGACGTAGTCAACATCGCGATGCTGCTGCTCGGCGCTGGTTACGAGACCACCGCGAACATGTTGACCTTGGGCGTGCTCACCCTGCTGCGGCGGCCTGACGACCGTGCCGCCCTGTGCGCCGAGCCGGAGCTGTTCCCCAGCGCCGTGCAGGAGCTGCTGCGCTGGCTGTCGATCGCCGACACCGCCACCCGCCGGGTGGTCAAGGCCGACATCGAGCTGGACGGGCACGTGCTGCGGGCCGGCGAGGGCGTCATCGTGGCCAACGCCGCCGCGAACCGCGACGACCGGATGTTCCCCGATGCCGACCGTCTGGACATCCGGCGCGACGCGCGGCAGCACCTGGCCTTCGGGTACGGCCCGCACCAGTGCCTGGGGCAGCACCTCGGCGCCGCGGAACTGGAGATCGCGTTGAGCACGCTGTTCCGTCGGCTGCCGTCGCTTCGGCTCGCGGTGCCGCTCGAGGAGCTGCACACGCAGGACGCGATCGCCCTGTGCGCGGTGACCGAGCTGCCGGTCGCCTGGTGAGGGGGAGCTCGGTCAGCGGGCGAGTTCGCCGGTCGCGATGAACTCGCGCAGCCGCTCCAAGTTGGGGGCGAGGTCGAAGTTCTTCTTCTGCAGCCATGCGTCGCTGTAGTAGGTGTCGCGGTACAGGTCGCCGTCGTCGCAGATGAGTGTGGCGACGGCGCCGCGGCGGCCCTCGCGGCGCATCTTCGCGACCATCAAGAAGGCTCCCCACAGGTTCGTGCCGGTCGACCCACCGCCGTGCAGGCCCGTCGTCTCGTAGAGAAAGCGCATGGCCGCCAGGCTCGCCGCGTCAGGGACCGGGACGACCAGGTCGACCACGGCGATGTCGAAGCTCGGCTCAATCCGGGGCCGGCCGATGCCCTCGATGCGGGACGGCATTCCCGTGGTGTACTCGCCGGACTCCATCACCCAGCCCGGGAAGTAGGCCGAGTTCTCAGGGTCCACCACGGCGAGCCGGGTGTCCAGCCCGTGCCGCCGGATGTACCGGCCGATCATGGTCGCGGTGGTGCCGCTGCCCGCCCCCATGACGACCCAGGCCGGTGCCGGGGCTCCCTCCAGTGCGAGCCGTTCGAACAACACTCGGCCGATGTCGTCGTCGCCGCCGGAGGCGGCCACGGCGCGCGCCCCGTTGGCGAGGTAGTCCATGTAGTGGCCGCCGTACTCGCCGGCCAGCTTCTCAGCCTCGTCGTAGATGGCCAGCGGCGGGTGCACCAGGCGGACGGCGCCGCCGTGGCGTTCGATCCGCTCGATCTTCTCCGGGCTGGATTTGCGCGGCATGACCGCCACGAACGGCAGGTCGAGAAGCCGGGCGAAGTATGCCTGCGACACCGCGGCATTGCCGCCGGTCGCCTCGATCACCAGAGTGTTGCGGCCGATGCGGCCGCAGCGGATCGCGTGCCGAAACAGCGCCCTGGCCATGCGGTGCTTCAAGCTGCCCGTGGGGTTGGCCGACTCGTCCAGCAGGTACAGCCTGATGCCCCAGCTCCCGGGTAGCGGGAACTCGTGCACCCGTACCGGGTCGCTCTTGCGCTCGGCGGCCTCCTCGTCCAAGAGGCGCAGTCTCTTCGTCGTGTTCACGCGGTGTCCAGCCTCACGTCTGCAAGTCGGACTGTTCGGCCGCCATCGACGGCTGGGCCTGCGGTGTCGGCGGCTGCTGCGCCAGCGGCTTGGTGCGCCAGAGCAGGAAGCTCGCGATGAGCCCACCGGCCAGGACCACCGCGGCGCCCAGAATCTGGCTGTTGGAGAGCCCGTCGCCGAACGCGTCGCGGACCCGGTCGACGAGGGCCAGGTCGCCCGGGGGAAGCTGGCTCAGTACATCCGGCAGCGAGAGCGAGCCTTCCCCCTCGACGCGGATCGGCAGCCGGTCCCGGAACAGGGCGGCCAGGATGCTGCCGAGCGCGGCCACACCCAGGGCGTTGCCCAGTTCCTGCACAGTGCTATTGACGCCGGCTCCCATCCCAGCGCGTTCCAGCGGGATGGCGCTCATCAGCGCATTGCCGGCCACCGGTCCCGCGACGCCGATGCCGAGCCCCAGCAGCACCAGCCCGGCGAGGATGCCCGCGTAGCCGCCGCTCCCCAGGAAGCTGATCAGCGCGAGTCCCGCGGCCGCCACGGTCATGGCGCCGAGCAGGGCGGCCGGGGCTCCAAGCCGCTTGCCGAGCGGGGCGCTGAGCATGCTGCTGCCGATCAGCAGGCTCAGCGCCAGCGGCATCATCCGCAGCCCGGCCTCTAGCGGGCTGTAGTTCAGCAGCATCTGGAAGTGCTGCGTGAGCAGGAACATCGAGCCCGCCATGCCGAACCCGGCGAGCAACCCGCCGGACACCGCGGCGCTGAACCGCGCGTTCCTGAACAGCGTGAGATCGAACATCGGCTCGGGGAAGCGGCGCTCCCACAGCACGAACACGACGAGCATCACCAGTCCCAGCGCCGCCCAGGTGAGCACCCGCGAGGACGTCCAGCCCTTCTCCGGCACCGCGATGATCGCCCAGACGATCGACACGCCGGTCGCGATGGACAGCACCGCGCCCGGCAGGTCCAGCCGCCCGGTGCCTCGAACCCGCGACTCGGGCACCAGCACGATTACCGCGATCACGCTGATCAGGGCGAGCGGCACGTTGACCAAGAACACCGCGCCCCACCAGAACCGGTCGATGAGGAAGCCGCCGAGCACCGGGCCCCCGGCGATACCGACCGATGACACCGCCATCCAGATGCCGATCGCCTTGGGGCGCTCCTGCTCGTTGAAGGTGTGCATGAGCACCGACAGCGTGCCCGGCATCAGGCAGGCGGCTCCCACGCCCATGACCGCCCGCGCGGCGATGAGCTGCCCGGGGCTGTCGGCGAAGGAGGCGGCCAGCGACGCGCCGCCGAAGACGATCAGTCCGATCAGCAGCACGCGCTTGCGTCCGTAGCGATCCGAGGCACCGCCCGCGACCAGGAGCAGCCCCGCCAGCACCAGTAGATAGGAGTTCAGCACCCACTGCACGTCGGCGATGTCAGCGCCCAGGTCGGAGATCAGCGAGGGCACCGCGACGTTCAGCACCGTGTTGTCGATGACCACCATCGACAGCGAGAGGCAAAGCACGGCGAGGACGAGCCAACGCCACCGGTCGGTGGCCGCAGCATGCTGTTCCATGGGATCTCGCATCTAGGTCGTGTTGAGTCGTTCGCGCACCGATGCCACCGACACGCCCCCGTCCGTGTGGCGCGCCAGCTTGCCCCGGTTGAGGAGGTCCTGCACCGCTTGACGGGTGATGCCGAGCATCGCTCCCGCGACACTGCGGGAGACCGATTCGGCGTAGGGATGCCCGAGTCGGCTTGCGACCACCCGTCCGAGGGGCGTGCTCCACCACGACAGCGGCACGTCGAAGTCGTCCGCGTACAAGGCGGCGAGCAGCTGACGCAGGCGGGTGACGGCCAGGTCCTCATCGGGGCCGAGCAGCTGCGCCGCCCACATCTGCACGTCCGCCGCCAACTGTCGGCGCAGCATGGGGACGGACGCGGCCGGGTCGCCCTCGTCGAGAAGAAGGCCCAAGGGCGTGAGCAACCGCCGCTCGATCTCTTGCTCCAGCTGCGCCACGAGAGCGGTATGGGCCGCAGTGGAGACCTTGCTCGGTGACCGGCGTGTCTGCGCCTTGATGTCGTTCATCACCGCTCTCCCGGAGTTCGGATCGAGTCTCAGCTACTTGCCCTCAACTGTCAAGTAGCTCATCGGCGGGCCGCATCCGCGCCGGTGTCGTCCAAGTTCACCCAGCTCATGGCGCAGAGCGGCGCAAGTAAGGGCGATGCCGCGTAAGAGCTGACACCATGGGTGATTGAGTACAGAAGGCGTTGGAGGCGGCACTCTTCACTCCTGCCGATTGCGTGATGGGCCGCCCGCAGCCCTGGGACGCCGCCGCGCGTCTCCGTGGCGTCGCCTGACGCTGACCGGGACCTACGTTGATCACTTGTGCGCCTCCCGCACGCCCGGCCTACGAGACGGCACGGTGCGTAGTGAGGCCGTGGGCCGTCGCCCGCTGGGTGCGGTCAGCTCGGTGGGGTGAGCCCCTCGTGGCCGCCCGCGTGTCTGTCCGGCGGCCGGTTCGTCCCGACCGACTCCCGTTCTTGTGGCGGCGGTGTGCTGGTGAGCGCGCGCGATCGTTGAGTCCACGCTGACGGTCCAGTCGATGCGGCAGAGCGAGTCGTCATGGGCGCGAACGCACCAAAACCGTCGGCGGCCGCGCGGGAACGGTTGCGGACGGAGGGGGCCGGTTCTGCTCTGTGGGCTGTCCGTGGTTGCGCGGTCGTGGGCGCTCCGGCTTGTGGAGTGCAAGCATGATCGCGTCCGGGGGGTGGGGTGGACGGCGTCATGCGGCGGCTGCGGTGGGTGGGCCCGGGTGGGTCGGGCCGTGCGCAGGCCGGGATGGTACCCCCTACCGGATTCGAACCGGCGCTACCGCCTTGAAAGGGCGGCGTCCTAGGCCGCTAGACGAAGGGGGCCCCTGTGGCGGTGCCACTGGACTCGTCCAGCATAGGGGAGAACCCGGCGGGGCGCATAAGCGGTTATCGCCCTTCGCCAGACGGGGTCGGGGAGGCGGGCGTCCGCGTGGGCCATTCGGACGGCGGCAGGGACGGGAACGACGGGGAGACGGTGGGGGTGGCGGGCGGTGCGGCGGGGGAGATGGTGCGGTCGGGCTTGGGCTCCAGGTGGCGTTCGATCTGGGCGGAGGCGAGGCCGAGACCGCCCAGGCGGATGTCGTCCCAGCCCTGGAGGCGGTGGTCCTTGCGGCTGAAGTAGAGGATGGACAGCTCGATGGGGGTGGGTTGCTCCTGTTCGAGGCCGCGCAGGCCGGCGCCGCCGGTGGAGCCCTGGACGAACAGTCGGGTCCCGGTGGGTAGGAGGGTCGTGGACCGCTTGTGGGCGTGGCCGGACAGGATCAGGGGTGTCGTCCCGGAGAAGCCCCGCGCCTCCTCGGGGGCGTGGACGACCGCGAGGTCGGGGACGGTGCCTGAGGAGCGGAGCTTGGCGGCGAGCTGAGCCCCTCGGGCGCGGAGCTGTTCGGCGCCCACGTTGTCGTCACGGGTCGTCTTGTCCGGGGTGTAGCGGGGGTCGCCGACGCCGTAGATGCGCAGCCCTTCGATCTCGCGGACGGCGTCGTCCAGGACGATGGCGTTCTTCTGGCGGTCCACGGCCCGCTGGGTGCCGCGCGAGTCGTGGTTGCCGCGGACGAAGACGTACGGCACCTTCAGCGACTCGATCTCCTCGGCGAACCGGTCCTCGGGGCGGCTGCCGTGGTCGGTGAGGTCCCCGCTGTCGACGATCAGGTTGACCTTGAACTGGGTGCTGACCGAGCGGATCACCGACCAGGCCGCCGGGTTGAGGTGGATGTCGGAGACGTGCAGCAGCCGGATCGTCGAGGGGTCGGGCTCGTAGGTGGGGAGGGTGGAGGTGACGCTGTACAACTTGGAGACGTTGCCGACCAGGCGGGCGAGCTGGGCGCGGTAGGCGGAGAAGCGTTCGACGATGCTGCGGGCGTCGCCGACCACCTGCGGGGCGTTGGCCAGCAGGCCGGTGTACCTGGGCTCGGCGATCGCGTGCGGGTTGAACGTCGTCCAGGACAGCAGGGCGAGGCCGGTCAGCCCGGCGACGGCGCCGCCGGTGCCGGCCAGGGCGCGGCGCCAGGAGCGGAAGACGACCAGGCCGGTCAGGAACGAGACCGCCAGGGCGAGGGCGGCGGCGCGCAGCAGGAGGATCATGACGCCGTGCCGGAGCTGGTCGGTGATCTGGTCGGTGAGCTCGGACACGTCGCCGTCCCCCTCGATCAGCTCCCGGGCCGAGTCGGGGCGCAGGTCGGTGACGCGGGCCTCCAGCGCCACCGGGCCCGCGTGCGTGTCGAGGCGCAGCGCGCCGAGCGGCGGGACCTGGACGACGGTGCCGCCGCTCCAGGAGGGCCGCAGGGCCAGGGACACGTCGGTGGGGCCGACGGCGGTCACCACGCGGCCGCCGAGCAGCAGGCCGACCAGGCCGCCGGCGAGTCCGACGGCGAGCACCGCGAGGAGGCGGGTCCAGCGGGACGAGGCGAGGGCCGACAGCTTCGACGGGACGGACGGTCGGAGGCGGGGCAGGCGGGAACGGATCGTCGACACAACGGCGCGGAGACGGTCCGGCACCGGGGCTCCTTCCGTGTCGAGGAGAATGTCCGTGTGATCGAGATGTCGCGCGAGGCGTTCGAGGACCTTGTGGGGGAGGCTCTCGACACCATCCCGCCCGAGCTGACCGAGGTCATGCGCAATGTCGTCATCATCGTCGAGGACGATGCGCCCGAACCCGGTCTTCTCGGCCTGTATGAGGGAGTACCCCTGACCGAGCGCGGCGACTGGTACGGCGGCGTCCTACCGGATCACATTTCGATCTACCGGAATGAAATTCTCGCGATCTGCGACACGCCCGAGGAGGTGGTGGACGAGGTGCGCATCACCGTCGTGCACGAGATCGCCCATCATTTCGGGATCGACGACGACCGGCTGGAAGAGCTCGGTTACTGACCTCGTCCGAGCGTACCCGCGGCGCCGCGGGGGCTGAAAGGTCTCTGCAATTGGGCACTGTAGGTCACATGACTGCCACGCAGCGTGAGTTAATAGTGGGGTTGTCGGAACCTTGCTGGAGCGTGCGTGGCGGAAAGGCAGAGCGGCCGGCATCGGCGTCCGCCGGAGGTGCAGGCCACCTATCGTGAGGTTTTCGCAGTCGGCGAGTTCCGGGCGCTTTGGCTCGCGCAGGCGCTGTCGTTCATCGGGGACCAGCTGGCCCAGGTGGCGCTGGCGGTGCTGGTGTTCGACCGCACCGGCTCGCCGCTGCTCACGGGGATCACCTACGCGCTGACGTACCTGCCGCCGATCGTGGGCGGGCCGGTGCTGTCCGGGCTGGCCGACCTGTTCCCGCGCCGCACCGTCATGGTGGTGTGCGACCTGCTGCGGGCCGGGCTGGTGGCGTTGATGACGCTGCAGTCGGCGCCGTTCTGGGCGCTGTGCGCGCTGGTGTTCCTGACCGTGCTGCTCGGCGCGCCGTTCACGGCGGCGCGGGCGGCGCTGCTGCCGGACGTGCTGAGCGGCGACCGCTACGTCGCCGGATCGGCGATCAACAACATCACCCACCAGGCCACGCAGATGCTCGGCTTCCTCGCCGGGGGCGCGATCGTGGCGGCGGTCGGCACGCGCGAGGCGCTGGCGATCGACGCGGTGACGTTCGGGGTGTCCGCCGCGGTCCTGGTCGTGGGGTTGCAGCGGCGTCCGGCGCCGCGGCGGCGCGAGGCCGAGTCGCTGGCGCTGTGGCGCGGCACGCGGGACGGGGCGCGGCTGGTGTTCGGGGACAAGACGCTGCGGTCCCTGGTGTCGTTCGCGTGGCTGTGCGCGTTCTACGTCGTGCCCGAGGGGCTGGCGGCCCCGTACGCGGCGACGTTCGACGGCAGCGCGGTGACGGTGGGGCTGCTGATGTCGGCCACGCCGACCGGCATGGTGGCGGGGGCGTTCGTGTTCAGCAGGTTCGTGCGGCCGTCCAGCCGCATCCGGTCCATGGGCTGGATGGCGATGCTGGCCTGCGCGCCTCTCGTCGGCGCCGCCGCGCATCCGCCGCTGTGGGCGGTGGTGGTGCTGTGGGGTCTGTCGGGGGTGGGCAGCGCCTACCAGCTGGCGGCCAACGCGGCGTTCGTGGCCGCGGTGCCGCCGTCGGGGCGCGGCCAGGCGTTCGGGCTGGCGCAGTCCGGGATCCTGGCGGGCCAGGGCCTGGCCATCCTGATCGGCGGGGCCGCCGCGCAGGTGCTCGGCCCGGAGGCGGTGGTGGCGCTGGCGGGCGTGCTCGGCCTGTCGGTGGCGGCGATGCTGACGCTGGTGTGGAACCAGATCCGCGCCGAGGTGATCGTCGCGATGCACGAACGTCCCGCCGCCGACGAGGGCGCCGCCGCGCCCGCGGACGACGCGGGGGCCGCGGGGCCGGACGCCGAGCGCACGCTGCCCGCCCCCGTCCCGGCGGACGGGCGTTCGCGGCCCGGCATGGACGACGCCGAAGGGGGCCGCCCCGCCGCCGTCCGCCCGACGGCGTGATCGCCGCGGCTGCGGACGGGCGCGGTCAGGAGCCGGGGCGGTTCTTGTTGAGGGCGTCCTTGGCCTTGCGCACGACGTCCTGAACGACGGGCGACTTGCGGCCCTGCTCGACGAGGTCCTCGGCGACGGACGTCGCAGCGCCCTCCTCGGGGATCACCAGCCAGGCGATGGCGTACAGGGCGACGCCGGCGCCGCCGAAGAGCGTCACGAGCGCGAAGCAGAGCCGGATGATGGTGGGGTCGATGTCCAGGTAGCGTCCGACGCCGGAGCAGACCCCGGCGATCATGCGGCCCTCGCGGGTGCGGGTCAGCCGCCGGTGGGTGCTCTTGTCCATGTCCATGGCTCGATCATGCCCAGCGCGGGGCGGCCTTGTGCATCGGGATTCGCCCTGATGGTTCCCTGAATCGCCCCTGGGACGCGCCATGGCCGCGCCCCTCGGCCGAGCCAGGGCGGCGGCCGAGGGCGGTGTGGTGGAAGGTGCACGGCGGCGCGGACGTTAAGGTCGGTGATGTGCCCGCGCGGTGGTGGCAACGGGGCCGGGTGAAGCCGTGCTTAAGGGCACTGCGAAGCATTAGTGATTGGACGTTTGCAAGGCCTCGTGTGCAGACTCGTTGCCGCAGGTCAAACGATGAACAGAGGGAGCGGCATGAGAATCGGGATCGTCGGTGCCACCGGACAGGTCGGGGGCGTCATGCTCAGGATCCTGGCCGAGCGCGGGTTCCCGGTGGACGAGCTGCGGCTGTTCGCCTCCGCCCGTTCGGCCGGGCGCACCATCACGTGGCGGGACACCGAGGTGACCGTGGAGGACGCCGCCGCCGCCGACTACTCCGGGCTCGACATCGTCCTGTTCTCCGCCGGCAAGTACACCTCCAAGGAGCTGGCGCCGCGGGTCGCCGCGGCCGGGGCGGTCGTCATCGACAACTCCTCGGCGTGGCGCATGGACCCGGACGTGCCGCTCGTCGTGTCCGAGGTCAACCCGGACGCGGCCCGCCGCCGCCCCAAGGGGATCATCGCCAACCCCAACTGCACGACCATGGCGGCGATGCCGGTGCTGCGGCCGCTGCACGAGGAGGCCGGGCTCACCGCGCTGGTCGTCGCCACCTACCAGGCGGTCTCCGGCAGCGGCCTGGCGGGCGTGTCCGAGCTGCACGAGCAGACCCGCAAGGTGGTGGAGGGCGCCGACCGGCTCACCCACGACGGGGCGGCGGTCGAGTTCCCCGAGTCGCGGGTGTACGCGCGGCCCATCGCGTTCAACGTGCTGCCGATGGCCGGGTCGATCGTGGACGACGGCCGGGAGGAGACCGACGAGGAGCAGAAGCTCCGCAACGAGAGCCGCAAGATCCTGGACATCCCGGACCTGAAGGTGTCGGGGACCTGCGTGCGCGTCCCGGTGTTCACCGGCCACTCCCTGCAGATCAATGCGCGGTTCGCGCGTCCCATCACCCCGGAGCGCGCCCGCGAGCTGCTGGCCGACGCGCCCGGCGTGGCGCTGTCGGACATCCCGACGCCGCTGCAGGCGGCCGGTCAGGACCCCACGTACGTCGGCCGCATCCGCCGCGACGAGACCGTCGAGCACGGCCTGGCGCTGTTCTGCTCCGGCGACAACCTGCGCAAGGGCGCCGCCCTCAACGCGGTCCAGATCGCCGAGCTCGTCGCCGCCGAGTGACCCGCCCGCCCGCCGCGGCGCCTCGGCCCGCGGCGGGCACCGCGCGCGGTCGGCGCCGATCGGGCTCAGGCGGTGCGGCGGGCGCCCCGGGACGCCGAGCCCCGGACCTCCAGGGCCGCCAGCAGGGCGGCCGAGCTGCGGGCGATCTCGTCCACGGCCCGTTCGAAGGCTTCGGCGTTGTGGGCCGCGGGCGTACGGAACCCGGAGATCTTGCGCACGTACTGGAGCGCGGCCGCGCGGATGTCGTCGTCGGTGACGTCGTCGGCGTACGGCGGACGAAGCGTCTTGATGCTGCGGCACATGCCCTCATTGTCGCCCCAGGGTGTGACACCCGGGGGTGACGCCCCCCCGCCGCGAAGGCGTGACCGGACGGCGGGACGGCCCCGGCGGCTGAGGGAGCGCCAGGGCCGTCCCGAGGCGGGGGAGTGTCAGGAGCCCCCGGCCAGGGTCCACACGGCGTGCGCGATGGAGTCCGCGTTGCGGTCCAGCGCGGTGTCGTTGATGTTGCCGGTCGTGTCGCAGGAGCGGTGGTAGCAGCGGTCGAAGGCGACGCCGGCCTGCCCGCCCCACAGCCGCGCCTGGGCGGCGGTCTTGATGCCCTCGGCGCCGGTGAACGTGCCGCCCGCCGGGATGCCCGCCCGGATGAAGGGCCCGTAGTCGGAGCGGCCGTCGAAGTCGGTGCCGCGCGTCGGGACGCCGATGCCGGCGAAGTACTCCTGGATGACCCGCTCGATCTCGGCCGAGCCGGCGGGGCCGGGGCCCGCGCCGACGCCGTCGGAGTCGTCGCCGTCGTAGACGAAGTACCCGGCGTTCGGCGAGCCGATCATGTCGTAGTTCAGGTACCCCTTGATCCTGGAGCGGTCGGCGGACGACAGGCTGTTCACGTAGGCGCGCGAGCCGATCAGCCCCAGTTCCTCGGCGCCCCACCAGCCGAACCGCAGGTGCCGGGACGGCTGGTATCCGGTGCGGGCGACGGTCAGCGCGGTCTCCAGGACGGCGGCCGAGCCGGAGCCGTTGTCGTTGACGCCGGGCCCGGACGTGACGCTGTCCAGGTGGGCGCCGACCATGAGGACCTCGTCCTCGTTCCCGCCCGGCCAGTCGGCGATCAGGTTGTAGCCGGTGGCGCCGGCGTAGGTGAACGACTGGATGCGGGTCTGGTAGCCGGCGGCGTCGAGCCGCGACTTGATGTAGTCGAGGGACGCCCGGTAGCCGGGACGGCCGTGGGCCCGGTTGCCGCCGTTGGCGGACGCGATGCTCTGCAGCTGCGACAGGTGGGCCTTGACGTTGGCCAGCGAGACGTCCGGGGCGGCGGTGGTGGAGGCGACCGCACTGGAAGCGGGCGCGGCGGCGGTGAGGGCCGCCAGGGCGGCGGTCCCGGCCAGTACGGCGAGGCGCGATCTCATGCGGTTCTCCGGAAGGTCGAAGGACCAGGGGTCGGGGGAACACGGTCGTACGGGGCGCATCGAGTATCGCCCCGCACGACCGTCTACCGGGGTCAATTCGTGCAGGTGGCGGGCTCGCCGCTCGCGGCCGGAACGTTGACGGCGTTCCACGCGTCGCGGGTGCGGGTGAAGTCGGTGCAGGTGGCCTTGCCGACCGCCACCAGGTTGAGCACGGCCTGCAGGGACGCGCGGCGCGCCAGCGAATGCGTCCACGTGGAGGTCTTCAGGTTCAGCGTCTCCATGAAGATCCGTCCGGCCTTCTGGATGCCGACGCCGGTGACCGTCGCGCCGTTGCAGGTCGGGCTGTTGGGCCGGCCGTTGTTCGGGTCACCGGGGCTGGAGCCCTCGGCCAGCAGGTAGAACCAGTGGTTCTGCACGCCCGCGGCCGCGTGCACCTCCATGCGCGGGACGCTGGAGCTGTAGCAGTTGGGGTGCCCCACCGCGGACGGGTCGGCCATGTTGCGGATCGGTCCGTCGCCGACGAGGTCGACCTCCTCGCCGACCAGGTAGTCCGGCGGGTCGTAGTTGGTGAGCGCGGTGGTGCCGGAGAACTGCTCGCCGACCCGCGGCTCGTTGAGGTACCACTCGGTCAGGGCGCCGAAGATGTCGCCGGTGGACTCGTTCAGCCCGCCCTTCTCGTTGCCGCCGCCGGATCCGCCCGGCGTGTTCTGGAAGATGCCGTGGCCGAGTTCGTGCGCCACCACGTCGGTGGACGTGGCCTGGCGGGTGCGCGCGCTGTTGCGGCCGAACGAGGCGTAGCTGCCGTTCCAGAACGCGTTGGCCTGGCTGAGGCCGACCCGCATGGGCCAGCCGCGCCCGCTGCCGTTCAGCCCGTTGCGTTCCAGCCAGGAGCGCACCATGTCGAACTCGGCGGCCGCGGCGCGCATCGCGTCGACGCAGGCGGTCTCCAGGCTGGTGCCGGACGCGTCGCCCCACGCGTCGTCGCTCCCGGAGTACACGGTGCCGCTCGTGTTCGCGCAGCTGATGCCGGGGCGCTTGGCGTCCCGCATGGTGAACGAGCCGCCGGACGCGGTGGTGTCGATGTGCGTGGGGTTCTGGCTGCCGCCGTGGTAGTAGCTGAGGTCGTCGTCGGCGTCCCGGACCTCGTCCCACTGCTCGACGACCGCGCCGGTGGCCGCGTCGACGAGCACGTGCAGGCGGGCCGGACGTCCGTCGCGGGAGCCGTCGACGACCGTCTCGTACACCAGGCGGCCGGAGCCCTCGGCGAGGACGGTCAGCCGCGGCTGCGACACCCGGGCGGCCGCGCCGAGCCGTCCGCGCGAGATCTCCGCCGCGCGTGCGGCGCTCAGCTTCGGCGTGGTGGACACCGACAGCGGACGGATCTGGGCGATCGAGGTGCTCAGCACCCTGCCGGAGGCGTCGGTGGCGACGACGAAGTCCCCGCCGTGCACGGGCAGGCCGTCGTACGTGCGCTCGTAGGACACGTACTGCAGTCCGCCCGCTCCCTGCGTGACCCCGCGCCGGACGATGACGTCCTTGGGGGAGCGGTGGATCCGTTCGGACCCGGAGGCGACCAGCTTGTCGGCGGCCGCGGCGGCGGCCTGGGGCGACGGAACGGGCGACGGGGGCGCGGAGGTCGTGCGGGGCGTCGCGCCGGCGGCGGGTGCGGACATCGCCATGGCGAGACCGGCGGCGACGGCCGCGGTCCCGAGCGCGGACAGGCGTCTCACTGGGGGGAGCTCCTTCCATGGCCGGACGCGGCGGCCCTCGCAGACGGTCCTTTGGGGAGAGCTCCGCGGCGGACCGCGCGGGTCCGGCGTCGACCGAGGAGGGGCGTCCCGCATGGGCAAGGGCGCGGATGCGGCGAGCGGGGACACCGCATCCGCGAGCGCCCGTGGCGGGGACACGGGAACGCTTGGCGCGGTGGTCGGGCCCGCGCCCCGGGGGGTGAGGGCGCGGCCGTCGGGGCCGCGCCGAGGGACGGGAAGGCGTGCTCATCCGGATGAGCTCTGCAAAAGTGCACACCGGGGTGACGGACAAGTCAATAAGTCCAGTTAAGATTTGATTTTCAATATTCAAGGCGAATGGTCTGAATATTTTGAAAGCGCTCTGTGACCAGGTGGAATACCGGGATGTCACACGGCGGCCGTCTGCTCCGTCAACGTGGGGAAGGCCTGCGGAAGGAGCAGAGGATGAACGAGAAGGCCGCCGTCCTGCGAGACTTGCACCGCCCCGGGGACCCGCTGATCCTGCCGAACGTATGGGACGCGGGCAGCGCCGCCGTGGTCGCCGAGGCGGGCTTCCCCGCGCTGGCGACGGCCAGCGCCGCGATCGCGGCGATGCTCGGCTACCCCGACCACGAGGGCGCCCCCGCCGCGGAGATGTTCGCCGCCGCGGCCCGGGTGATCCGCGCCGTGGACGTCCCCGTCACCGTCGACGCGGAGGCGGGCTACGGGCTGCCCGCCGCCGAGCTCGTCGAACGGCTGGCGGAGATCGGCGCGGCGGGCTGCAACCTGGAGGACAGCGACCACGCCGCCGGCGCCATGGTCGACGCGTCCGCCCAGGCCGACCGGATCGCCTCCGTCCGCGCCGCCGCCAAGGACGCGGGCGTCGACCTGGTCATCAACGCCCGCGTCGACGCGTACGTGCGGAACGCCCCCGATCCGCTCGCCGAGACCCTCGACCGCGGCCGCCGCTACCTCGACGCGGGCGCCGACTGCATCTACCCGATCATGGTGTCCGACGCGGACCACATCGCCACCCTCGTGCGGGAGCTGCCCGGCCCGGTCAACACCAACTGCCTGCCCGGCATGACGCCGCTGCCCCGGCTGATCGAACTCGGCGTCGCCCGGATCTCCCTCGGCCCCCTGCCGTACATCCAGGCCTTGGACGCCCTGAAGGCGCTGGCCACCCGCCTGGCGGCCCGCCAAGACCCGTACGCCTGACCCTCCACCTCAGGGCGGCTCATCTCTGATCGCGATAACAGTCATCTTCATTTATCGCGATCACGGGGGAAGTACGCCGGATCGGCCGTGGTTGAAGCCGGGCATGAGCGAACGAAAGATCGGCGGTGAGCTCATCGCCCTGGAGAGAAGCGTCGACGTCGGCGGCCCTGTGCCCCGTTCCGCCGGATCGCGGACCGTCCGGCGGGACGGGACGGCGTCGGCCGCGCCGTCGGGTTGGCTCGTCGCCCTCCTGGCCGTCGCCTGCGGGATGACGGTCGCCAACCTCTACTACGCCCAGCCCCTGCTGTCCTCGTTGAGCGGCGTCTTCGGGATCAGCACGGCCGCCGTCGGCGGGCTCATCACCGTGACCCAGATCGGCTACGTGGCGGGCATGCTGCTCGTCGTCCCGCTCGGCGACCGGGTCGACAAGCGTCGGCTGGTGGTGGTCCTGCTGACCGTCACCATGGCGGCGCTGGTGGCGGCGGGGACGGCCGGCGCCTTCACGGTCCTGCTGGCCGCCTCGGCGGTCGTCGGCGTGACGTCGGTCGTCGCGCAGATCCTCGTCCCCTTCGCCGCCGGGCTCGCCCCCGCACACCTCCGCGGGCGCGTCGTCGGCCGAGTCATGAGCGGTCTGCTCACCGGCATCCTGCTGTCGCGCGCGCTGAGCAGCGTGGTGTCCGAGGCGTTCGGCTGGCGCGTGGTGTACCTGGGCTCGGCCGTGCTGATGGCCGTGCTGGCTCTGGCGCTGCACGCGGTCCTGCCCAGCCAGCCCCGCACCACGAACGTGTCGTACGGACGTCTGCTGGGTTCCTGCGCACGGCTGGTGCGCACCCACCCGGCCTTGATGCGGTACGGCCTGTACCAGGCGTCGATGTTCGGCGTGTTCAGCGCGTTCTGGACCACGGTGTCGTTCGTGCTGACGGGCCCGGGATACCACTACTCCGGGTTCGGTGTGGGCGTGTTCGCCTTGGTCGGGGTGGCCGGCGCGGCGGTGGCGCCGCTGGCGGGACGCTGGGCCGACCACGGACGCACGCGCCCTGTGATCGCCGCGGCGTTCCTGACGGGGGCGGGGGCGTTCGCGCTCGCCGGATTCGGCCGCCACCACATCGTCCTGCTGGCCCTCGCCGCGATCCTGCTCGACATGGCGGCGCAGACGACCCTCATCCTCGGCCAGCACTGCATCTACCGGCTGGACGAGGGGGCGCGCGCACGGCTCAACAGCGTCTTCATCGCCACGTTCTTCGTCGGGGGAGCCATCGGCTCCCAGGTAGCCTCGGTCGTCTACCACGCCCACGGCTGGACGGGCGTGACCGTCTTCGGCGCCGCGGTCCCCCTCCTCGCCCTGCTCTACTGGGTCACCGAGCACCGGTCCGCGGCACGCCGCGGCGCGACCGTGCGGGGCGTCAGGTGAGGTGCCGCAGCAGCGCCGCGGCCGCCGGGGACGGCTCCCCGCGCGGCCGGACGACCATCACCTTCCACACCGGCGCGTGATGGGCGAAGCGATGGACGGCCAGGTCGGGGAACCGCGCCGCGATCGACTCCGGCATGATGCAGACGCCCAGACCGTGGCGGACCAGTTCGGACGCCGCCACGATGTCGTTCACCTCGAACGCGGTGGTGCGCTCGACCATGGCCGTGCGGAACGCCTGGTCGACCAGCCGCCGGACGGCCCAGCCGGGGGAGAAGTCGACCATCGGCATGCGGGCCGCGTCCGCGAGCGTCACCCGCCCGTCTCCCGGCACGTCCCGCCCGGCGGCGGTGACCAGCACCATCTCCTCCCGGAACAGCAGCCGGGTCACCAGGCCGCGCTGCTGCCGCCGGTCGAGCGCGACCACCGCCAGGTCCACGGCGCCCTCGCGCAGCGCCTGCCGGATGTCGGCGACCGCCCCCTGCCGCAGACGGACCACCACCCCCGGGTGCTCCTCCCGCAACCGGGCCAAGGCGCGGTGCAGGCCGGCCCAGACGCCCTGCATCGTGCCGACCGTGACCTGCCCGCGCAGCTGTCCGCGCGCGCTGTCGACCGCCGCGCGCGCCTGCTCGGCGGCCCGCAGCGCGGCGCGTGCCGCGGGCACGAACGCCTCGCCCGCCGCGGTGAGGGTCACCCGGTGGGTGGTGCGGTCGAACAACGGAGTCCCCAGGTCGCGCTCCAGCGCGCGCACCGTGCTGGAGACGGCCGACTGGACGACGCGCAGCCGCCGCGCCGCCGCGGTGAACCCGCCCTCTTCGGCGACCGCGACGGCCACCTCCATCTGCCGCAGATCCACGGATCCTCCCGCACGGGGTGGTCATCACCGAATGAGATGACACTTGACTTCGATTATCTGTCGGACAAAAAAGTCGCCGCGGCGCCGCGGGAGGTTCTCGCGAAGGTACGGAAGGGGAGGCGGCGCAATACGGAGGGCGCGGCCGGGCTTCGCCACGTGAGGAGGCCGCGCGTGAACGGTGCCGATGCCGAGCACGAGCATCGCGCCGGTGTATCCCCGCGCGGCCGGGTATCTGACGAAGCACGACGGCAGCGTCACTCCGGAGCGTTCAGGGATGATCCGCCGCTTCCGGAGCCTCGACGGCGCCGCCGCGCCCAGATGTCGGGGAGCACGTCGTGGACACGGACGCCCGACGGCGTCGCCCGCCTCCGCGTTCGGAGGCGCCCCGCGCACGAGACAGAAAGGTGAGAGGACGAGCAGGTGGACGAGTTCGATGTCGTGGTGCTGGGCGCCGGGCCGACGGGGGAGAACCTCGCGGAGCGGGCCCACGCGGGCGGGCTGACCGTGGCGGTGGTGGAAAGCGAGCTGGTGGGCGGCGAGTGCTCGTACTGGGCCTGCATGCCCAGCAAGGCGCTGCTGCGTCCGGGAGCCGCGCTCGCCGACGCCAGGCGGGTCGCGGGCGCGCGCGAGGCGACGACCGGGACGCTGGACGCCGCGGCCGTGCTGAAACGCAGGGACGCGTTCGCGTCGCACTGGAAGGACGACGGCCAGGTGGACTGGCTGCACAGCGCCGGCATCACGCTGGTGCGCGGCCACGGCCGCCTGGACGGGGAGCGCCGCGTGGTCGTGGAGGAGCCCGGCGGCGGACGCCGCGTCCTGGCGGCGCGGCACGCGGTGGCGGTGTGCACGGGCACCCGCGCCGCCCTGCCCGCCCTGCCCGGCCTGGCCGAGGCGCGCCCGTGGACCAGCCGGGAGGCGACCAGCTCCTCGACGGTGCCGGAACGGCTGGCGGTGGTCGGCGGCGGCGTGGTCGGCGTCGAGATGGCCACGGCGTGGAACGCGCTGGGAAGCGAGGTGACGCTCGTGGTGCGGGGGTCGCGGCTGCTGCCGAGGATGGAGCCGTTCGCGGGCGAGCTGGTGGCCGACAGCCTGCGGGCCGCCGGGGTCGACGTGCGGTTCGGCGTGAGCGCGACGGCGGTGCGCCGCGACGGGCCGGTCGTGCTGACACTGGACGACGGGCGGGAGCTCACGGCCGACGAGGTGCTGTTCGCGACCGGCCGCGCGCCGGCGACGTCCGACGTGGGCCTGGAGACCGTCGGCTTGGAGGCGGGCAAGCCGATCCGGGTGGACGACACCGGGCTCGCGGTCGGCGTCCCGGGCGGCTGGCTGTACGCGGCCGGGGACGTGACCGGACGGGCGATGATGACGCACCAGGGCAAGTACCAGGGCCGGATCTTCGGCACGGTGATCGCCGACCGCGCCGCGGGCCGCGAGCTGGACACGGCGCCGTGGGGGCGCAGCGTCGTCACCGCCGACGAGCGGGCGGTGCCGCAGGTCGTCTTCACCGACCCCGAGGTGGCGGCCGTCGGCCTGACGCTCGAACAGGCCGAGCAGCGGGGGCGCCGGGTGCGGGCGGTCGACTACGACATCGGAAACGTCGCGGGGGCCGGCCTCTACGCCGACGGCTATCAGGGGCGCGCCCGCGCCGTGGTGGACCTGGAGCGCGAGACGCTGCTCGGCGTGACGTTCGTCGGGGCCGGTGTCGCGGAGCTGCTCCACTCGGCGACCATCGCCGTGGCGGGGGAGGTCCCGATCTCCCGACTGTGGCACGCCGTGCCCGCCTACCCGACGATCAGCGAGGTGTGGCTGCGCCTCCTGGAGACCTACCGCGGCTGACGGTTCCGGACGCCCCCGGCCTCGCCCCGGTCGGCAGCGCCGATGCCGTTGCGGCGACCACGGGTCTGGCCCGTCGTCAGATGGTCGCGGTCGGCGGGGTGAGGCGGGGCCTCCGGGTGGAGCGGCGACCTATGATTCTCAACGTTGAAATATTCAACGTTGAGGAGTCTGCCGTTGGCCTCCGCCGTCCGAGAAGCCGCCGCTCCGCCCGCCGTCTCCGAGACCGCGTCGCCGCCGACCACGTGGCGCCTCGTCGCCCTGACCGCCGTGGCACCGGTGAGCTGGGGCACCACGTACCTCGTGACGAGCGAATTCCTGCCCCCGGACCGTCCGCTGCTGTCCGGCGCGATCCGCGCCCTCCCGGCGGGTCTGGCGGTGCTGCTGATCACCCGGACGCCGCCGCGCGGCGTCTGGTGGTGGCGCGCGACCGTCCTCGGCCTGCTCAACATCGGGGTGTTCTTCGCGCTGCTGTTCGCCGCCGCCTACCGGCTGCCGGGCGGCGTCGCGGCCACGCTGGGCGCGGTGCAGCCGCTCGCGGTGGCCGTCCTGGCGCTCGCCGTGCTGAAGGAGCGTCCGACCGCGTGGCGGATCGGCTGGGGCCTGGCCGGGGTCGCCGGCGTCGCCACGATGGTCCTGCGCGGGCACCTGGCATTCGACCCGATCGGCGTCGCGGCCGGTCTCGGCGGCACCGTGACGATGGCCGTCGGGACCGTCCTCACCAAACGCTGGGGACGCCCCGTCGGGCTGCTGGCCTTCACCGGCTGGCAGCTCACCGCCGGCGGCCTGTTCCTGACCCCGCTCGCCCTGGTCGTCGAAGGGCCGCCGCCCGCGCTGGACGCCCGCGCCGTCGGGGGTTACGCGTGGCTGGCCGGCGTCGGCACGCTCGCGGCGTACGCGCTGTGGTTCCGGGGCCTGGAACGGCTCCCGATCACGGCGGCCTCCTTCCTGCCGCTGCTGGCACCGGCCGTGGCGACCGCCCTGGGCTGGCTGGTGCTGGCGCAGTCGCTGACGCTCGTCCAGTCGCTCGGCTTCGCCCTGGCGCTGATGTCGATCGCGGCCGCCCAGGTCACCCCGGGCGGGGCGCGCTCCCTTCTACGGCGGCGCCCGCCGCGTCCCGCCCCGTCGCCTGCCGAAACCGAGCGACGACTGCCCGGCTGATACGTCCCGCCGTCCGAGACGAGACGAGCACGGGCTGACCGGCGGCGCGTCGGGGCGACCCCGGTGCGGGTTGCCGATCTCCACGCAACACGAAGACGCCCATGGCTAAGGTGCGTGGCGCACTGATCGGCGAGACGGGAAGGCTCGCATGTCACCGCGAAGGGATCGGCGCCGGGCACTGTGGTGGGCCGCGCTCGCGGCCAGTGCCATGCCCCTGCTCCTCGGCATTTTGATCAGCCTGTTCAGCGTCCAGGGGAACGCGGGCCTCGGCTTCTTCGGCAGCGGCGAATGCCCCGGGTGGCGACTGCACATGCAGGTGTGGCCACTGCAGTTGCTGGTGGGGATGCCGTTCCTGGTCGTCGGTCCCGCGTTCGCGGTGTGGGCGCGCACGCGGTCGCCGGTGCCCGGATGGACGGGGGTGGCGCTCCTCCTGGCCGCCGGGCTGACCGGACCGCTGGCGGCCGCCCACGACCTGGCGAGACGGGGCGAGGGCTGCGCCGAAGTGTGGGAGCCGATGCTGCCGCGGACGCTCACCGGGGCCCTCTTCCTCCTCGTCCCGGCCGGGCTCGTGTACGCCGCGGTGCGCCGACGCCGCGTCCCGGGACGCCGAAGCCGTGCGGTCGGGGCGTTCACGATGGCCGTGGTGCTGCTGCTCGCGACGGGCGGCGACCAAGGGCGGCGGCGCATCGTCGCGATCGACCCGGAAGAGTGCAGAGTCACTCGCGGGCCCACCGCGCAGGCGGACGAGGTCGCGCGGATCGAGGCCATCGCACGGATGCCGGTCGCGACCCGCGAACGCGCATATCTGTGCATGCTGCGCGGCTATGACGCTCCGTTCTACGGCCCGAGCAGCAGCTCCCGGCACCAGGACGTCGCTGACGGGGAGTTCCTCTGGCGAGGACGACGCGCGTGCGAGCGGCTGAGGTCGCAGGGGCGGCTCACCAAAGGCGAAACGGAGGAATGGAGACGCCTGGGCGGGCTCGCCCGGCGTCCGTGGAGAGTCGACGATGCGCTGACGTTCCTGTGCCCGGACGCGATGCTGCCGCGAGCGCGGGCGGCCGCAGAGACGCGCAGGCGACTGGAGCAGCAGTACCGGAAGGAGCGAGCCGAGGACGAGGCGTCCTGCCGCCGTTCGGCGCGGCGCGACCCACGGGCCGTGCGGCAGAAGACCGCGCTGGTCACCACGGGGGAGGGCGGCGGCTACTCCATCAGCGATGAAGGCGGCGGCGCCGGTCCGTTCGGCAAGGCGATCGATGACGGTCTGATCGCCGCCGACAGGATCGCGGCCGTGGTGATGACCGGCGTGGAGAACGACGACATCTGCATCACCGTGCGGGCGTACCGCACGACGCCGCCGCTGGACCTCGAACGTTGGGACCGCGTCGCGGAGGTGGGCATCGACAGCTCCCGCGGCGCCGTCCGCGTCTTCATGCCGATGGACGCGCCGCCGAAACTGCCGATCCTGACGGCCGCGGGCCCCGGCACGTACCGCGTCCGCGTCCACGTGCGCAACCGGGACGCGGCCGAGCTCCCCGACGGACCGCTGGAAACCCATCTCGTGGAGGTGTTCCCGGGCACGTCCACGCGCCTCGTCGTCCACAAGAACACCGGGCGCCGCTGAAACGGCGCCCGGGAAAACCGGGCTCACGGATGATCGACATCGTCCTCTTCTGCGGCGTCGGGCGAAACGCCTGCGATGGCGCCATGAAAAACGCCGTCGGAACCCGTCCGGCATTGACAGGTTTTGTCGCGCCGCTCGAAACTCGGCCTGCCGGCATTGATGATCAACGTGTCGCTGCGCGGCCTCCGTCGCGTCCCGGAAGGAGAGCCCAGTGATCACCAGTCGGGGTCGAGCCGGGATCCGCTCCGCGGTCGTCCTGTCCGCAGCGGCGGCGCTCGCGTTCGCGGGAACGGGCACGGCGGCGGCCACGGCCGAGACGGCCCGCGCGGCCGCCGGACCCGTCGAGGACGACGGCGCCGACTGCCCGGTGCCCGACCCGGGTCCGCCCACGTCGAACAGCCGACTCCCCGACCCCTTCAGGAAGATCGACGGCACGCGCATCACCGCCAAGTCCGACTGGCGGTGCCGACGGGCGGAGATCAAGGATCTGGCGGAGAGAACCGTCTACGGCCGAAAGCCTCCGAAGCCGGACAGCGTCACCGGCACGGTCACCAGCAACTCCATCACCGTGAACGTGACGCACCAAGGCCGCAGCGTCGGCTTCTCGGCTTCCGTGCAACTGCCGAGCGGCACCGGGCCGTTCCCCGCCGTCATCGTCTTGGGAGGATTCGGCGCCGACACCGCCACGATCAGGGCCGCCGGCGCCGCCGTCATCAACTACGACCCCCTCGCGGTCGGGAGAGAAGGCACGCCGCGCAGCAACAAGCAGGGCGCGTTCTACAGCATCTACGGCTCCTCCAGCAGCACGGGGCTGCTGGCCGCCTGGGCGTGGGGCGCGAGCCGGATCATCGACGTCATCGAGCAGTCGGGCGGCTCCATCCTCAAGGCTGACGCGATGGGCGTCACGGGATGCTCCCGGTACGGGAAGGGCGCGTTCGTGACCGGCGCGTTCGACCAGCGCATCGCGCTGACCATGCCGATCGAGCCGGGCAGCGCGGGCCTTCCCATCTTCCGCGGCATCCCCGGCGAGAGCGGCGCCCAGCCGCTGAGCAGCGCCTACAACGAACAGCCGTGGCTGGGTGACGCGTTCGGCTCCTACACGGGGAACCCGACCGCGCTGCCGGTGGACACGCACGAAGTCGTCGGCATGATCGCGCCGCGCGGGCTGTTCATCATGGAGAACCCGCACATCGACTGGCTGGCCGCCCGGTCCGGGAGCGTGGCGGCGTTGGCCGGCGCGGAGGTCTACAAGGCGCTCGGCGCGGGCGACAACATCACCTACTGGTCCGACGTCCAGGACGGCACCCACTGCGCCAGCCGGTCCGAATGGCGGACCCCGCTGCAGCAGAACATCCAGAAGTTCCTGTTGAAGACCGGCAGTGCCACCGGCGTGTTCCGCATCTCCAGCAAGAAGGCCGGCAACCTGGCCGAATGGCGGGACTGGCAGACCCCGATCCTCTCCGACGGCTGATCGGCCGACGTGTAGACGGACGACTTCGTCGCCGTGGTGCCGGGGCATCACCTGCTCCGTACCGCGGCGACAGCAGGACGTCACCGCTCCCTGTCATTGGGCGAGTGAAAACGCCAACCGCATCCGGACCTCGGCACGGTCCGGTTCACCAACGCCAGTGCAACGGCTCGCCGGCTCCTCGCCTGGATTCCAGGTCACTCCACCGCCCGCAATGTCATGTCCCCCGACATCTCGCAGGTCGACGACGCGGCTAGCGGGTGGACGCGACCGCAACGACGGTTGTGTGATGGGCGGCCATGGCGCGAGTGCGGCGCGGCGTCCGGTCTCACGGATGTAGGGGCGACTGTGCTTCAAAGGCCCTGGACGTTCACTATCAACACTGCCATGCCGATGGCCATCAGCATGGGGCCTCCCGCGACCAGCAAAAAGCGGTGCACACCGAGGCGTTCGGCTGTCCGTTCGGGGCGTGCGGGATCGTAGACGACCGTTACGGGCCGTCCCGGCTTGGGGCCCGGAAACGAATACATGGCGCTCACTGACTCCACAGTGCGCCCATCCTGTGTGACGAATCGAAAGCGTCCCGCGCGAGCGTGTATGCCCGCTCCGTGCGCAGCTACATCGTCATGGCCGACGAATACTCCTTGCGCTCGCACCAGTTTCCGTTGCAGCCGCAGGCGCTGGACCAGCTCGTGCACACCGCCGTAGATGAACGCGATGCCCAGGGCGATGCCGAAGATGTGTGCGACGACCATCCCCATCACCTCCCGCTATTGGCTATCACCGCCGCATGGGCCCACCGTCAGGCGCCGTGCGTTCGGCGGCGCTATCGGTCATTCTTGTGCTGGCGGGGACCGTCTGCACGAGGCCCAACCAGATACGCAATCGCCGATGTTGCTGTCTGGATTAGACGCGACGTCTGCACACCTGGTTCCGACCGCGACATCGGTTCGGCTGCATAGCTTCTGTCGCTTGATTGTGCTCGCCGTTCGGCTATGAAGGTCCGGCCCATTTTCTACGGCAGCCGCCGGAGCGGTGTTGCGCTCACCCGTCCTGGCAGCGAGCTCGCCGTCCTGGCAGTCGGCGGACGGGCGCGAGCGGCGCCCAGCCCTAGGTGGCGTGGGGACCCGCTGCGTCGGCGGTCGTGGCGCTGGGGCAGCAGCACGCGTCCACAGAGCCTGCCCGTGACCTGCGGCGCCGACGGCTGGCCACGTCTCCGGGGCCGTCCAGGCGTCGCCGGGTCGGCGGTCGTCGGGGGCGGGGCGGTCGGGGTGCCCGTCCGGGGCGGCTGGGTGGTGCCGCGGCCGCCGGACGGGCGGGCGTCGGACGGGCGCGCGGGGCGGGAGAACCGGGCGGTGACCTGGATGAATCCCGGGACTCGGTGATCGTGTCAGTGGGGGCCGGTAGAACTACCGGCGTCCGACGGCCCACGAGGGTGGAGGTCGCATTCCATGAGTTCCGGCGAGGCCGGGTGGGAGGAGCGGAGCGTGGCACGCATAGTGCCGCCCATCCGACCACGCAAATTGGCCAAGGTGCCGTTCGTCGAACTGGCCGAAGGCCGGCTGCAAGGGGTGGTGTCGAGCGGTTCCAGCGCCACCCGGGTGTACGTTTCGTCGATCGAGGCGGAGACGCACGACTTCAACTGCAGCACCAACAACAATCGGCCGTGCGGCGGCGCCCAAGGCTCCTTTCACTGCAAACACCTCAAGGCGCTGATCGATGAGGCGGTCAAGCAGTACGGCCTCGAACGCGTCGCGCGTTACCTGAAAGTCGAGGCCGCCGAAGGAGATGATCTGCATTCTCTCCTGAACGGCAAACTGGTGAAGGCGCCGGCCGCCGTGGTGTTCAGCCGGTTCCTGCGCCATCTGACCTATCTGAAGGTTCCGGCCGGCTCGGAGCCTCTCCCCGAAATGCACTGGTTCCCGGCGTTGAAAGCGGTCCACTGATGCAGGGAGTGCAACTCGCAGAACTCGTCCAGACCCCGCCGGGCGTCGACGAGGCCATGGAAGCGGTCGCCGGGTTCGACGCGGCGCTGGCCGACGGCCTGTCCCGGCTCGGGCCGCGGCACAGCGAGGCCGTCGACGCGCTGGCCGGGGCGGTGAGCGCGTCGCCGCTCGGCGCCGCGGCCGCGGACGCGTGCGGCGAGCTCGCCGTCGGGTCCATCAGCGACACCGAGCTGTCGGCGCTGGCGGGGGCGCGCGCCGCGCTGCTCGGCGCGGTGCACGACGCGCTGCTCGCCCGGCTCGACGGCGCGCTCGGCCGGACGCGGGCGGAGTGGGAGGAACACCCTGCGGACGCGCAGGAGCCTCCCGCCAACCTGCTCGCCGGGGCCCGGTCCTGGCTGCGGGAGCTGGCCATCGCGGGCTGGCGGGGCGTCGACGAGGAGCTGGTGTCGGCCGCGGACCAGACGCTCGAGGCGCTGTGGGCCGAGCCGCGGCTGCGCCGCCTGGCCGTCCTGCTCGACGGCCTCGCCGCCGAGCTGCGCGTGTCCTGCCCGGTCGCGACGATGGAGCGGATCCCGGAACGCCGCTGGGCCGACCTGTGGACGCGCGCTGTCCTGCTGGCGCACTCGGGAAGCTGGACCGGCGGCGCGGCCGCCGTCTCCGGACGGCTCCTGCCCCTGGGCGTCGACGTCCACGAGCACGGCACGGCCGTGCAGGCGCAGCTGCACGCGGTGCTGGAGCCGCGGGGCGACGGGCCGGTGCGGCTCGTCCGCGCCGCCGTCGCCGCCGCCAAGGTCGACACCATCGTCGGGCCCGAGGTGTGGGATCTGCTGTCGGGGCACCCGACGCTGCTGGCCGCGATCGCCGAGCGCCGCGCCGTCGACATCGCCGACATGCCGCTGACCGCCGACGGCGACCTGCTGTGGGACGAGGAGCGCGCCAAGGCCGGCGAGCCCGCCGACCCGTTCGCCACGGCCCGCGTCCGCCTCCCGGACGCCGAGGCCCCGGCCGTCGCTCCGCTCGACCGCCACCCGGTGCGGATCGCCGAGCCGGTGCTGGTCGAGGGCTACAAGGCCAAGCGCGACGGCACGTTCGACCTGGGCGGCGCGGCCATCGACGTCGACGCCGACCGGCTGCCGCCGAGCGGCCCGCTCACCCCCCAGCTCGTCAACGCGTCCACGGCGTGCATCGGACTGCTGCGCTGGGACGCCGGACGCTGGACCTTGCAGCCGCTCGCCGTGCGGAGCGTCGCCAAGAAGCAACCGGTCGAGGCGCACAACGGCGACTGGGCGCTCGGCCCCACCGACCCGAAGGCCGCCAAGGCCCTGGCGCGGTCCGGGTCCGCCGTGGCCGTCCTCACCGAACGCGCGGGAAAGCTGCTGCGGAAATGAGCACGAACGGAAAGGACGACGTCCGCCGGCAGGTGCTGCTCTGGCGGCTGCTGGCGAGGGTGTTCGACGTCGAGGAGCAGCACGCCCTCGAGACGGCGAGCGTCGCCGTCGTCCAGGAGCGCGGGCTGCCGACGGCGCTGCTCGACCCCGGCGTCTCGGTCGACACCGTCCTGCAGCGCTTCCCCGAACTCGAGCCCGAGTTCCGCGACCCGCTGGCGGGCGGCGACGGCGACGGCGTCGACCGCGTGCGCCGCACGGCCGTCGTGTCGAAGCTGCTGCTGAACGCGTTCTGCACCGGCACCGGCAACGTGTCGGCGACGCAGCTCGCCACTTGGCAGCGCGACGCCGAGTGGCTGCGCCGCGCACTCGGCGCGGGCGTCCTCGGCGGCCTCGGGCAGGAGAACGGCCCTGGTCAGGGCGACGGCACCGGTCAGGGCGGCGGCACGGGCCAGGACACCGGGCAGACGCCCGGGCCGGGGCGCGGCTTCGGAGCCGGGAACGGGTTCGAGGTCACCGACGCCGACCTCAATGCGCTGCTGGCCAGTCTGGAGGGCGACCTCGTCCGGCGGATGCAGCTGCGCGAGGTGCTCGCCGATCGGAGGCTGGCGCGCCGGCTCACCCCGAGCATGTCGCTGGTCGAGCAGCTGCTGCGCGACAAGCACAATCTGTCCGGGGAGGCCCTCGCCAACGCCAAGGCGCTGATCAGACGGTTCGTGGACGAGGTCGCCGAGGTCCTCAGGACCCGGGTGGAGCAGACCAGCGTCGGCAAGATCGACCGCAGCGTGCCGCCCAAGCGGGTGTTCCGCAACCTCGACCTCGACCGGACGATCTGGAAGAACCTGGTCAACTACCGTCCCGAGGACGAGCGGCTCTACGTCGACCGGCTGTTCTTCAAGCACACCGCCCGCCGCACCACCCCGGCGCGGATGATCGTGGTGGTGGACCAGTCCGGGTCGATGGTGGACGCGATGGTCAACTGCACCATCCTGGCGTCCATCTTCGCCGGGCTGCCCAAGGTCGACGTCAACCTGATCGCCTACGACACCCGCGCGATCGACCTGACCCCGTGGGTGCACGACCCCTTCGAGGTGCTGCTGCGCACCACGCTCGGCGGCGGGACGCACGGGCCGGTCGCCCTGCGGATGGCCCGCGAGAAGATCACCGACCCGCGCAACACGGTGCTGGTGTGGATCTCCGACTTCTACGACGACCGCAGCCTCCTCGACGAGTTCCGCGGGCTGCACCGGTCCGGGGTGAAGTTCATCCCGGTCGGCTCGGTCAACAGCTCCGGCCAGGCCAGCGTCGACCCCTGGTTCCGGGAGAAGCTCAAGCAGCTGGGCACGCCCGTGCTCTCCGGCCGCATCGACAAGCTCGTCTTCGAGCTGAAGAACTTTCTCGCCTGACCATCCCCTAACACCCTGCAGAGGAGTCACCGCCGACATGTCCGACCAGATGCTGCGCGCCCCGGCCGAGGTCAAGTACGCCGACGAGCTCGACTACCTGGAATCGGTCGACGACGCGCCCAAGCCGTTCTCGTGGCGGCTCAGCCCGCGGATGGTGCGCACGTTCATCCTCGGCTCCGAACGCTCCGACGGCCTCGACCGCGAGATCCCGCAGAAGTGGTTCGGCGACCGCACCTTCGTCGAACGCGCGATCGTCACGCTCGCGTCCGACCGCGGACTGCTGCTGATCGGCGACCCCGGCACCGGCAAGTCCTGGCTGGCCGAGCTGCTGGCGGCGGCGATCTGCCGCAACTCCACGCTGGTCGTGCAGGGCACCGCCGGCACCACCGAGGACCACATCAAGTACTCCTGGAACGTCTCCATGGTGATCGCCAAGGGGCAGTCCCGGGAGTCGCTGATCCCCTCGCCGATCATGACCGCGATGGAGCAGGGCGTGATCGGCCGGTTCGAGGAGCTGACCCGGGCGTCCAGCGACGTGCAGGACGCGCTGATCTCGATCCTGTCGGAGAAGTACATCTCCATCCCCGAGCTGGACACCGACAACACCGTCTTCGCCAAGCCGGGCTTTTCGATCATCGCGACGGCCAACAGCCGCGACCGGGGCGTCAACGACCTGTCCTCGGCGCTTAAGCGGCGCTTCAACTTCGTGCGCATCCCCGTGGTGACCAGCAAGAAGGCCGAGGCGGAGATCGTCCGGTTCCGCACCGCCGAGCTGCTCAAGCGGCACCGGATCGACCTGGAGGTCGCGCCGTCGCTGCTGGAGGTGCTGCTGCAGAGCTTCGCCGACCTGCGCGCCGCCGCCGCGTCCGCCCGCAGCGACGACGAGAAGCTGGAGTCGGCGCTGTCGACCGCCGAGCAGATCGGCGTGCTGGAGGACGCGATCCTGCACAGCCAGTTCTTCGGCGAACGCGAACTGCGCCCCGAGACCCTCGCGTCCTCCCTCGTCGGGTCGCTGGCCCGGCGCGCCCCCGAGGACCTGGCGATCCTCAACAAGTTCTGGCACGGCGTCATCGAACCGCGCAGCAAGAAGGAGGCCGGCCCGTGGCAGGGCTTCCTGGAGGGCGGCCGCGAGGCGCTGGCGAAGCTGTCATGACCAAGCCCGCAACCGATGACGACATGACCAACCGAACGGCGACCCACGGCCCGGCGGCGGACCGGGTGCCCGGCCTCGACGCGGCCGCCGGGCCGTTCGGCCGGCTCCGCGAGCAACTGCTCGGAGCCGCCGAACGGTTCGGCGCCGGCCCCCTCTCCGACATCCTCGCGGGCATCGTCGAGGACGTTGACCGGGCGCTGCGCGAACCCCTGGAGATCTTCCCGGTGTGCCACCACTCGCCGTCCTCGGCGACGGCGATGGTCCGGCGGCTGCGGGAGAAGCGGCCGAAGGTCATCTACCTGGAACTCTGCGAGGACCTGCGGCCCCTGCTGGACGAGCTGCGCAACTGCACGCTGCCGGTCGCCCTGCAGTCGTTCGCCTCCGAGATCGACGGCTTCCCGGAGTCCTGGGCGCCGCTCAGCGTCATCGCGCCGATCACCGAGGCGTCCGCCGAATACCAGGCGATCTCGTACGCGCTCACCACCTCCGGCGTGGAACTGGTCTTGGTGGACCGGTCGACCGACCACGTCTTCCAGTGGGAGCCGCGCGACGCCGACAAGGACGACTCCGACTCGGGCGACTCGAGCGGCTCGGCGGACGACGAGGCCGCGCTGCACGGCGACGCCGTCGGCGTCGAGATCGGCGACCTGCGCCCGCGCTTCGCCGAACTGGAGGAGCACCTCCTCCACCACGGCAAGGTCCGGCACTGGTCGGAGTGGTGGGACCAGTACGTCGAACAGCCGCTGGTCGACGCCGACTACGACACCTACCGGCAGGTCATGGTGCTGATCGGCAGCCTGTTCCGGCGGCTGCGCCCGGAGGGCTCCGCCCGCACCCGCGTGGACGAGGACCGCGAACGCTACATGTGGACGCGGATCCGCGAACACCTGGCGTCCTCCGGCGCCGACCCCGCCGACTGCCTGTACGTGTGCGGCGCGTTCCACGCGGCGAGCCGCGTCGCGGAGTTCGGCCTGCACGGCGCCACGGGCACGTTCGAAATCAGCCCGCGCACCGCCACCAAGTGGCAGTACGGGCTCATCCCCTCGAGCCACTCGGCCATCGAGGCGCAGTTCGGCCTCGCCCCCGGATCCGTGTCGATCGCCGCCGCGACCTGGGCGAAGGCGCTGCAGCGCAGCGGCATCAGGCCGTTCCGCCTCACGGCGTCGGCGCCGAGGAAGGCGCGGGTCAAGCCCACAAAGCCGACCGTGACGGTGACCGACCGGCTGTCGCAGTTCCTCACGACCGCGCCCACCCCGCACGGCATCGACGAGCAGGAGCTGCTCGGCTGGTGCGTCGACATCGTCCGACTGGCCCGCAAGAACGGCTACGCCGCCAGCACCGCCGACGCCATCGCCGTGTACGAGACGTCGGTCCTGCTCGCCGGCATCCGCGGACGCCGCCGCCCGACGCCGTACGACTTCCAGGACGCGGCGGTCACCTGCATCGAAAAGGACACGGTGCCGGGCCGCCGCGACATCGCCCGCCTGTGCGAGATCCTGCTCGGCGGCGACCGGGTCGGCAAGGTCGGCTACGACGCGCTCCCGCCGCTGGCCCGCGACGTGCTCGACCGGCTGCGACCGCTCTGCCTCGACCTGAAGAAGCGCACCAAGCAGCGGGCGCTGCTCGACCTGGACGCCGAGCCGCACCTGCGGCCCTGCTCGGATCTGCTCTGGATCCTGCGCCGCCTGCTGCCCCACGGCGTCGCCGAGCCCATCATGGGCTCCCGGCGCCTGGGCGAACGCGCCATCCAGGAGAGCTGGGACCTGGCGATCGGCCGGAACATGCGGGCGATCGTCGAGCTGGGCTACGAGGGCGTCACCGTCGAGCAGGTGCTCGAACAGCGGCTCCGCAAAGCCGTTCACGCGCCGGACGCGACCGCCGCCGGCGCCCTCGCCGCCGTGGAGGACTCCCTCCTCTACCTGGACAGCAGGCGCTTCACCAACGAACTCGGCGCCCGCGCCGTCGAACTCCTGTCCGCCGAACGCACGGTGGACGACGCCCCCGAGGTGCTGCGCCGCGCCCGGATGCTGCTCGCCTACTACCAGACGACCGAGCCCGAACTGCCGGAGTGGTTGAAGGCGTTCGTCACCGCCGGGTACGCCCACTACTGCACGCTGCTCCCGACCGCGTTCACCGACGACGCCACCGGGGCGCGGCAGGTCGCGGCGATGCTCGGGTTCCTGCTCGGCATGGAGAACCTGGCGCTGTCCCTCGGCTGCGACCACACCCAGCTCGAACTGGCCGTCCAGCAGTCGCACCCGGAGGACCCCGCCAAGGTCGCCCTCCTGTGGGCGGCGCAGACGCAGCTGGGCCTGCTGCCGCTCGACGAACTGCGGCGACGCTGTGACGACCTTCTGGACAATCCGCTGGTCGTCCCGTCCTTCCCGCTGTACCTGAGCGGTTTCGTCCAGGCCCTTGAGCCCGTGCCGTCGCTGGCGCCCCTGGTGGTGGAGATCCTGTCGAAGGCGTTCGCCCGGCTCCCCGACACGGTCCTGCTCCCGTGGCTGCCGAAGCTGATCGGCACGCTGAAGGACCACGCGGCGGAGATGGTCCCGGTCCTGGTCAGAGAGGCGGGCCGCACCTTCCCCGCCACCCTCCGGGCGCTGGACGACTGGACCCCGCCATGGTCGGCCGCACCGGCGGCGTCCGCCCCGTCCGCCCGGGCAACGGACGCGGGACCGGCAGGCGACCTCCTCGCCGAACACCCCGCCACCTGCGACGCGGTGGCCGCCCTCCTGGGGCTCCCACCCGACTGGCCCACACCGTCCAGCCCCGCGTCGAAGGCGAACCCACTGCTGGCCGAACACCCCGCCACCGCCGAAGCGGTGGCCGCCCTCCTCACCTGACACCAACGGCCGGGCGGCGGGCACCGCTCAAGGCCCGCCGCCCGGCCACACTCCTCAACCAACACCCCTCGCCCACCCCCCACGGCCAGCGCGTACACCCAGGCGTCCCCCTCGAGCGGCCTGCCTCCGCAGTGCGGCCGGCCACGCCCAAAACACAGTGGGCCGCGCCGCGCTCCTCGCGGCGCGGCTCGACGCCGACATCGTCATCACCGCGGCGGGTTGTACGGCGGGGACGCGTTGACGCGGCTGGTCGCCGATGGCCACATCAACAGCTATCACCGCGACCCACCGCACTTGGCGAAGTGCCGCCCGCAGTCGCGTCACCAACCTGTCAGAACAGAGCACCCTGTTCTGTCCTGACAGGTTGGTGACGCGGCTGGCAGGTGGGAGGCCGCCGAGTGCGGTGTGGCCGCGGTGATGGTTGTACAAGTGCAGCCAGGGCGCAAGCGCGGCGCGGCGTTCGGTCTCGGAGGCGTAGGGGCGGGCGTAGGCCCATTCGTCCAGCAGGGTGCGGTGGTAGCGCTCGACCTTGCCATTGGTCTGCGGCCGGAACGGGCGAGTGCGCTTGTGTGTGATCCCGGCGGCGGCCAGGGTGTCGCGCCACAGCCGCGAGCGGTAGCACGAGCCGTTGTCGGCCGGCACGCGCCGGACGGTGATCCCGCAGGAGGCGAAGAACTGCCGGGCGCGTTGCCAGAACGCGACGGCGGTCTGCCGGCGTTCGTCGGACAGGATCATCTCGGTGTAGGCCAGACGGGAATGGTCGTCGATGGCGGTGTGCAGATACCCATAGCCCAGGTTGGCGCGGCCGGGGGTCGTGCGGGGCCGGTCCGGATCGCGGTGGGGGCGAGCTGTTGCGTCTGCCGATGGCGCGGCCGTGGACGCGGTGGCCGCCGCCGTCGGGGATGTTGCCCAGTTTCTTGACGTCCACGTGCACCAGGTCGCCGGGGGCGGGGTGCTCGTAGCGGCGCACGGGCCGGCCGGTGGCCCGGTCCAAGTGGGCCAGGGGCGGACAGCCGTAGCGTTGCAGCACGCGGTGCACCGTGGAGGGGGCCAGGCCCAGGCGGGCGGCGATGCGGGCCGGGCCGAGCCGGTGCGCACGCGGGTGCGTACGATGCGCCGTTCGATCCGTCGGGGTGTGCGCCGGGGGCTGGTGTGCGGGCGGCTGGGACGGTCGCTCATGCCCGCTGCGCCCTGCTGCCGGTACCGGTCGGCCCAGCGTTTGGCGGTGGTGGCCGAGACCTGAAACCGTTCGGCGGCCGTCGCAGCGACCAGCCTTCGTCCACGACACAGCGGGCCAGGCGGAGACGACCCAGCTCGGTCAGCGGGGCGTTACGGTGGGGCATGAGGACCTCCCGGCGGGTGGTGCGAAACTTGGTCGACTCACACCACGCCAGGAGGTCCTCCCTGTTTCAAGCTCATCGGCCTGTGTCGCCGTCACCAACGTCCATGGTCAGTACAGCTAGCGGTGGCTTCTCGAACGCGTCGCGGCTGCCTACTCGATTGCGTAGTTGACGCGCCGCCTACCCTCGGTTGGGTCACGGCCGCTGCGCCGACCGACGCGCACATGTGCTGTGCCAGTCGATGAGGGTCGGGCTTGGACGTGACCGGTGCAGGGACGGCCTAACGCCACGTGGTGTTCCTCGGTGACGTGGGATGCCGGGTAAGCAGGCGGAATCGAGCCGACGTTGCGCGAGGTGCGTTGGCCGCTTGACGCACCGCTTGTGCTCTAGCGGCGCTTGGCCTTGGGGGAGGGCCGTGCGTGGCACCGGCGGCGTCTTGGCGGCGGCGTGGGTGAGCAGTCGGGTTGAAGACGGTACGTCCGCTTCCGGTCGAGCACCCTACAGGCGGGAAGTTCCGCTGAATTGCTCGGGCACAATATCTGGCACGGCCATCTCCTTCCTTCTCCCTTGGCCGATGGCGAAGGATCGCGGGGTGACCTCCTCCGGCCACGGGACACGTCCGCAAGGCGTCAACGGGTAGGGGGCACACGGATCCTGATCACACCCGTGGACGTGGAAATGGACGCTGAGACGCAAGAGGCCCCGGTCTCTCCTGGGAGGAGCGCTAACCTCCGATTCAGGTTCCCCAAGACGCAGGACCGGTCGCTGACGTCGGTCTTCGTCGTCGGCACCTTGTTCTCGGGATCGACGCTGATCGGGCGCGACATCACCACCCGGATCAGGAAGGCCCATTACGTCGGCGAGCTGAACAACTTCACGCAGGTCCCGGAGCTCAGCCATCCGTCCTCCGGACGCAGCTGCGGTCCCTGTTCCCTGCTCGGCAAGCGGTGCCGCCACTTCACGGACGCGCTCCGCGAGCGCGTGAGCTACAACGACATCTTCGGCATGCACGAGCAGCTGGCTCGTTCCCTGGGCGCCTCAGTGATCATCGACGGGAGCAAGTTCGTCGCCTGGCTCCGGCGCGCGCTCGAACAGCAACGCGCCGACCCGGCCAACCGCACCCCGGTGAAGGTGATCGTCACGGTGCGCAACCCGATCGCCTTCGCGATCAGCCACCGGAACCGGACGGGAGAACAGCTCTGGCAGGGAGCCGGCATCTGGCGGGACACCTACGTCGACGCTCTGCGCACCGTCAACACTCATGGGCTCCCCCACATGGTGCTGCGTTACGAGGAGTACATGGCGGCGCCGGAACGGTCACTGGAGCGCCTGAGCGCGTTCTTGCATCTGCCGCTGGACGCCAAGCCGGACGCCACCAGGCTCCATGACACCGGCGGCAACTGGAGCTCCTTCGTCCCCTACGTAGGCAAGAAGGAACTCGACGAGTACATCGCGCGGCTCAAGGGACCAGGGCGCGCGGAAGCGGAGAAGTTCGTGGAGCACGCCCGGGCCTATTGGAATGACGACAAGCCTAAGGAGGACACCCGCTGGCATCGCAGCCTCACCGCCGGTGAAGCCTATGCGGTCCTGAGCACGCCGGGATTGCCCGACGTGGCGAGCATTCTCGGCTACAACCTCGCCCAGGTCGTCCACCTCGCCGTCCGAGGGCGGGGCTCAGCAGCCTGACAAGGGCCTGAGGCGCTTCGACCACGTGACGACCGAAGCAGGGCGCGGGCCACAGGTCGCCGGTCATCGATGTGGCGGGCGGCTGGACCCGCGCCCGCGGGTTCGGAAGCGATCCCACCACGTGGAGAACACCGGCGGGTGTGCGAGTGCCAGGAGGCCTCGTGTCAGATGCGTTGCTGAGGTGCCGCCTGGTGAGGCTGCTCCGCTCCCTTGCCGCTGGGTGTGAGCTTGGGCAGCAGGTCCTTCAGGGCCTGCTCGGTCTCACGGCAGGACTGCGCGCAGACGCGGCAGTGCTCGTGGGAGGCGCTGTGCTCGGCGCACGAGTCCCCGCAGGTCTTGGTGGCCTGGATGGCCGCTTCGACCTGCGCCTTGGTCAGCCGGGCGTCGTAGCCGGTGTGACGTGACAGGACGGAGGCGGCGGCCGTGCAGATGTCGGCGCAGTCGAGATTGTCGCGGATGCAGCGCGCCAGCATGGGCAGCTGGTCGGCGGGCTCCGACAGACAGGCGTCCGCGCACGCCGTACAGGCCTGTGCGCAACTGCTCAAGGCGTCGATGACATGCGACAGCTGATCGTGCTCCAGATTGATGTCGGCCGGATAGGTGTCCAGCATCTGCGCTGTGTAGGTCATGGCTATCACCTCGCTGTGTGCTGGCCTACCCTCCGGCCATCCGGCAAACGTGGACGAGCTGCCGAAACGGCACGGTGCCGACGCTCTCACAGTGTGATGTCGGGCTGTCTCGATGTGTGACCAAGAGCCTTGCGGGCGTCGGCCGGAGATGGGGTGTCGAGGACGGCCTGCAGGAGGGAGTGCATGGCGGCCTTGCCGGTGCGGGCGGGCCGGCGGCGCAGGCCGCCGGGGCCGAGGAGGTGGGCGCCGGCGCGGTCGCCGAGGTGGACGGTGAGGAAGCCGACGGTGGCGAGGGCGCGTGTCGAATGTCACCCCAGGGCTCAGCGTTCGAACCTCAGGCCGCCGACGCGTGTGGTCTCGTCGAGCCCGGCGCGCAGGGCGCGCATGCCGCCGTTCGTCCCATGAGAGCGTCGCGCCTCCACCCGAGCCTCGGCTGGGCGCACGACGGCCGCACAGGCAGACGTTCGCTTGCCCCTTCTCTGCGGAAAACCGCTTCTCATGGGGTGCAAAGCCGTGCGGTTAGTGCCCGACTCTCGAGGGCGACAGACTGTTGAACAATATACGACTTTGTTGAAAATAGAAGGATTTGCTCGCTGGTCAGAGGGCTGCCGAAGCGCGGACCGAAGTCCTGGCGATCGTCGCAGATTGATTGCCCGCATATGCAGATGGTCATGATCTAAGGTGAGGGCGCCCGCGTTGTCCACAGGTATCGGCTCGTGCTTGAGCGGGAAGCGGGCGCGCTGTTAACTTCGCCCGGTGGACGATGTGCGTGCACAGGAGGCGATCGCGGACTTCGCGGCGACTCTTCGGGAACTGCGGAGATCGGTGGGAAACCCGCCTTTCCGTGAGATGGCCGGCCGATCGGGGGCGATCTCGCACACGACCTTGCACGAAGCCACGAAGGGCAACAGGCTTCCGAGTTGGGCGACCACCGCCGAGTTCGTCAAGGCGTGCGGCGCCGACCCGGCCGCGTACCGTGAACGCTGGGAGAAGGCGAACCAGGTGGTCAGAGCGGCCGGCGCCGGGAAGCGCGCGGCCGCCGCGGGCGCGGCCGCGGCCCGTCCGCCCGACGGAGTCCAGACGCCCGCTGAGAACCGGCAGACCGTGGACGTCGCCGTCGGGGCGCGGCCGTCCGGCGGGGGCGGCGGGCCCTCCGCATCCGTGGCGAGCCCGTCATTACCGCCCGACGACATCGCAGACGACGCCCGGCCGACACCTTCCGCTCCCAGCGGTCGGCGGCGGTTCCGGCTGAGCCGCCCGGCGGCGGTCGCGTTGGCGACGACGGTCGTCGGTGTGGGAACGGCGGTCGCCGTCGTGGTCGCCGTCGATCGCGGCTCTGGGGCCGACGGGGCCGACCTGAAGCCGTCCGACAACCGGTCGAAGGCGGCGCTGACCCCGGCCGACTGTCCCGTGCAGGTGCGCAACCCGCCGCCGGCGCCGCCGACGCATGAGGGCGACGCCGCCACGTTCATCGCGGACATCACGCTGCCCGACTGCACGCATGTCGCCGCCGGCAAGACCGTGACCAAGATCTGGCGGCTCAAGAACGCCGGGAAGGTGCCGTGGAAGGGGTATTCGCTGCGCCGCCTCGACCTTCCGCAACGAGCCGACCAGTGCCAGACCATCTCCGAAGTGCCGATCGACGACACGAAGCCGGGCGAGATGGTCGACATCCGGACCGACATCACCACGCCGAGGAAGCCGGGCCTGTGTTACGTGCGGTTCAAGATGGTGGACGCCGCAGGACGGGTCGCGTTCCCCGGCAACCGTCCGGTCAACTTCCAGATCATCGTCGAGTGACTCGGGTCCCCGCCGCGGAAGGGGTTGCGGCGGGGACCCGAGAGCCGGACGGTCACGCCGTCACGGTCAGGAGATGGCGATCCCTCTGTAGTAGTACTTCAGGATCCTGTCGTAGCTCCAGCCCGCGTTGGCCTTGTCGCGGGAACCGTACTGCGACATCCAGTCCCCGTCGACCCACGCGCCGCACTCAGTCGACGTCCGGCAGTAGTGGGCCTGCAGGATCTTCCCGTTGCGGGTCATCCGCTTGTTCCACGTCGCGTCCACCGCGGCGTTCGTCGCCGGCGTCGCCGAACCCGGCTTGTAGACCTGGCTCGACGTGGTGTCGTAGACGTCGAAGCACTCACCGCTCGGCGTCTTGCGGGTCGAGTGCAGCGCCCAGTACCAGCCGAAGCTCTTGACGGCCATCGCGCCGGCCTTGAGGGACTCCTTCGGCCAGCTCGGCACCCACTCGTTCGGCAGGACGTTCTTGACGTAATCCTTGAAATCCACCCGGTCCACGCGGTTCAACGACACCCGGTACACCAGGATCGTGCTGGGAGGCTTGGTGTGCGTGCCGTCCGTCTTGCACTCGGTCGAGCTCATGAACCGATGCGAGGCGTTCTGATTCTTCAAGGTGGCGTTCAGGTTGCCCTTGGCGCCGGGCTTGAAGTCCTGGAACGCGCCCCCGTAGTTGCTGTTGTAGTAGACGCGGACGGTCTTGCTGCTGCGGTTCCAGACCGAGGCGGCGTTGTTCTTGACGCACTTGCCTTTGCCGTTGCCCGGACCCTTGAAGTCGTAGCAGGAGGGTTGCGAGGTGCCGTAGTTGGCGATCGAGCCGGTGAAGTCCGAGACCGATCCCTGGTTGTTGCTGTTGTAGAAGTAGCAGAACTCGCCGCTGTCGCACTTGCCGTCGCGGCCCGCCGCCGAGGCGGGCGCCGCCGGGATGAACACCGCCCCGGCGGCCGCCAGCACCGCGGTCGCCGCGGTGAGCTGCGAGATCAGCCGCGCTGTTCGTTTCGCCACTGTCGTCTACCTCTTCCGGTGGAGTCGCAGCGCGTCAGCGGACGTTGTAGCCCTGGGAGTGCCAGAACGAGGTCGGGTTCGGGTTGTCGAGGTGCGGGTCGTTCACGCTCTTGGCCGCGTGCGTCTGCCGGCCGGGCCGCATCTCGACGTGGGTGTGCGCGGCCGACTTGGACGAGATGCCGCGCCACGACTCGTCGGCGATGACCTGGCCGCGCTTGATCTTCTGGCCGACGCGCAGGGAGGACAGCGGCGCGGTGTGCAGGTAGATCACCGTCTTGTTCAAGGAGGAGTTGTAGATGGAGATCGTGGACAGGCCTCCGCCGCCGGTGGAGCCGCGCGCGATGTAGATGATCTCACCGGCGACCAGGGCGTGGACGTCCGAGCCGATGCTGCGGGCGATGTCGATGCCCTCGTGACGGCCGGGCGTGCTGGTGTAGCCGTCGAAACCGCAGGTGACCCTGCCGCCGCTGGCCTTGTACAGCGCGTACGACATGTTCACACGCGACGACGGCGCGAATTCGTGGGAGGCGTTCTGGTTCTTCAGGGTGGCGTTCAGGTTGCCCTTGGCGCCGGGCTTGAAGTCCTGGTAGGCGCCGCCGTAGTTGCTGTTGTAGTAGACGCGGACGGTCTTGCTGCTGCGGTTCCAAACCGAGGCGGCGTTGTTCTTGATGCACTGGCCTTTGCCGTTGCCCGGGCCCTTGAAGTCGTAGCAGGAGGGCTGGCTGGTCCCGTAGTTGGCGACGGAGCCGGTGAAGTCCGAGACCGATCCCTGGTTGTTGCTGTTGTAGTAGTAGCAGAATTCGCCGCTGTCGCACTTGCCGTCGCGGGCCGCCGCCGAGGCGGGCGAGGCGAGGACGGACGCGGCACCGCCGAACGCGATGGCGGCCGTCGTCACGGTCAGGATCTTGCTGAGCGTGCTCATGCCGTTCTCCTTCTGATGTGCTGAACCTCGGTACGGGTCAGTTGCGCCGGTACTCCTCCCAGGTGCGGATGGGCACCTTGGGGCCGTCGTCCGGGCCGCGGTCGGCGAGCCCGTTCCGGCCGAGGTAGTAGTCGCCGACCTGGTGCTGGGCCTGGCTGGACAGGTCGGTGTCGTTGATGGCGACGGCGTGGATGTGCCACGGCCAATCGCCTTGCTCGGGGCTGCGCAGCCATGCCGCGAAACCGACACGGCGCAGCGCGCGGACGGCCTTGGTGCGGGTTGCGGAGTCCATCCCCTTGACGGAGATGTCGACGGCGCCGCCGCCGTCGTGAGTGCCCGCGGACGTGGGGTCGCCGCCCGGGTTGTACGAGCCCTGGTCGAGGACGAACGTGCGGCCGAGCAGCCGCTCCGCCTCGGTCAACATGGCCCGCGTGCGGGTGTTGATGACGACGCCGCCGGTGGATACTCGCGCGCCCGGTTCGATGACGCGGGTGACGGTGAAACGGCCGGCGCCGAGCTTGGTCAACGACGCCTTGCCCGGCAGGCCGTTGGCGGCGAGCCCCGTGTACCCGAGCGACCTCTGGTACGCCGCGTAGGCGGCGACCGTCTTGGTGCCGAAGTGGCCGTCCACGTACTCCGCGTCGAGCAGCTTCTTGTCGCGCAGAGCCTGCTCGACGAGCAGCACACTGGCCTTCGCGCCCGGCGTCAGCGCGGTGTCAGGCCGCCGCGGGTCGATCTGGGCGGCCTTGACCGTGGCCTCCATGTTCACGTTCGGGAGGGCCCGGACGTCGGCCACGGGCGCCGCCGACGTCGTGGACGTTCCGGCGAGGGCCGTGACCAGTGCGGCCGACACGAGGGCAGCAGCGTACGCGGGCAGCTTCATCGTCTCTCCTGTGCGGAAGCGGGGGGTCGAAGCACGCGGCGGAGTCCACGGTCACGAATCACCCACGTGTCCACAAGAGGATCGGTGTTGTCAGGCTGTTCGACGCCCACTTCCGAACAGGCACAAACACCTTCTGACAGGTATCCGACGCCGGAAGAGCAGCCCTCGCCCGTCTCGCGGACAGACCGCCATGTCCGCGTCCAACACTCAACCCGCGCCCGCCGTCAAACCCGCCTGACGAGTTGAGCCAGCGCACCAGAACGACAACCGCCGCTCCGCTCGCACCTGCTCTCCCGCCTGCACAGGATGAACGGGCATGCTCACCGGCGAGCTACGTTGAATGCTGCGAACCACCCCGCCTACGCGAGCGGACCGCACAGAAGACGCCGCGACGGCTGGCCCACCCTCGCCTGCGTCCGGTGAACGCATGCGGACACGCAGCGTCTCGTCACGTGGACGAACCTCCCACCCCCGCCTGCGCGGGGAAAACAACATCTGCTCGACCAGATTCTCAGCGGCGCCCGGACCACCCCCGCCTGCGCAGGGAGAACGAGAACCAGCTGGCCCGCTTGGGCGAAGTGGACGGACGACCCCCGCCTGCGCGGGGAGAACAAAGAGTCGCCTCGTTCACCGAGGGCCTGGGTCGGACCACCCCCGCCTGCGCGGGGAGAACGGAAGACCAGCAGTGCACGTGACCGTCATCAGGGTTCTCCCCGCGCGAGCGGGGTTGGTCCGCATCAGAACGAATGTGCGGTGCCGTGCTCCCTGTTCACGCGGAAGTCGGCTGGGACGAGGCCAGCTGGGAGGCAGGGCGGGGCCAGCTTGTAGTTGCCCCTGGGAAAGAGTGGTGGGTCGCGTGGGACTCGAACCCACAACCTACGGATTAAAAGTCCGGAGCTCTGCCAATTGAGCTAGCGACCCTCGTGTGTGGTGGTGCGGCCTCACCGACCTTCGGTGGGTGGTGCTCCTGTCCGATCAGAGTCTAGAGGGCGGTCTGGGCGCTCGCATCCGAGTATGACTCGGGGGTCAGGTGAGGCACAGGGGGGCGGTGAGGGCGTTTCCGACGTTGCTGCGCAGACAGGTGGGGCTGCCGTGACCGAGGTCATCGCGGGTGTCGGGGGTGCGGATCCGGATGGGCGCCCGGGCGGGACGAGAAGGTTTCGGCGGGCGGACGAGCTGGAGGTCGGCGTCGTGGGAGACCGCCCTGGAGCGGGTGGCCAGGTCCGGACGAGCGGTTCGGGGATCCAGCGACCCTGGTGCTTCGGGGCGGAGTCAACGGATCGTCAAGAAACTTCGTGGGCGGACGGCGAAAGAAGAAGAATCCCCTGGTGCGCGGCGACGAATCCATTGCCATCATGGCGGGATGACGATGACGCTTGACGATGCCGACCAGATTCTTCGTGACAACTTCGCGCCCTGGATCCAGGACCTCGGGCTGACCGTGGAGGCGGTGGGGGACGGGCACGCCACCCTGCGGCTGCCGTGGTCGGACCGGCTGGCCCGGGAGGGCGGCAGCCTGTGCGGGCAGGCGCTGATGGCGGCGGCGGACACCGCCACGGTGATCGCGGTCTCGGGCGCGCGCGGCGGGTACGTGCCGATGACGACCGTGCAGCAGTCGACGACGTTCCAGCGGCCCGTCGTCGGCAAGGACGTGCTGGTGACGGTGCGGATCACCAAGATCGGTCGGACGCTGGCGTTCGCGGACGTGACGATGGCCGTCGACGACGTCACCGTCGCCCACGCGAGCACGGTCTACGCTCTGCTGGCATGAGCGACACGGTCAAGGTGGCGGTCCCGGACGGCGAGTTCGACCTGCACGTGTGGGCTCCGGACGGCGGCGGTCCGGGCCTCCTTCTCATCCAGGAGATCTTCGGCGTCGGCGAGTACATCCATGCCGTCGCCGAGGACCTGGTCGGGCTCGGCTACGTGGTGGCGGCGCCGGACCTGTTCTGGCGGCTGCGGCCGGGCTGGGCGGTGCCGCACACCGAGGAGACCATCAAGCAGTCGCTCGACCTGGCGGCGGGTTTCGACGCCGGCAAGGGCGTCGACGATCTGGTGGCCGCGCTGGACCGGTTGCGCGGGCTGCCGCAGGTGTCCGGCGGTATCGGGGCGCTCGGGTTCTGCCTCGGCGGGACGATGGCGCACCTGCTGGCGGCGCGTGCCGACCTGGACGCGGCCGTGTCGTTCTACGGGTCCGGTGTGCCGGACGCGCTGGACGCGTTCGACCGGATTCGGTGCCCGATCCTGTACATCTTCGGCGGGTCCGACCCGTACATCCCGCGTGAACGGGTGGCGGCGGTCGAGGAAGCGGCCGCGGGACGCTCCAACGCGGTGGTGCACGTTCTGGAGGACGCCGGGCACGCCTTCCACAACCGCAAGGCGCCGATGTTCTACCAGCCCGAGCCCGCGGCGCGTGCCTGGCAGCTGACGGAGGAGTTCCTCAGCCGTCACTTTCCAGCAAGGCCCGAGTAGGGTTGGCGCGGTCCCGCGGCGCATCCCACTTGGAGGGGATGGCGGCCCCCATTGTTGCCGTCCTTGGGCGGCCTGCACTGGGCCCTGGCGGTGGAGTCGCTGCGGCTGCGGCTTGGGTGGACGGAGCCGTTCAGGAAGCGGCCCGTCCTTGGTCTGCCAGGAGCCGGGACAGCTCCCTGCGGGACGAAACGCCCAACTTGGGATACGCCTTGTAGAGGTGGTACTCGACCGTGCGGGGGCTCAGGAACAGCTGGGAGGCGATCTCGCGGCTGCTGACCCCGTCGGCCGCGAGCCGCACGACCTGGCGTTCCTGAGGGGTCAGCCGGTCGAGCAGATCGGGTGCGGTGGCGAGCGCGGCCGCGCCGGTCTCGCCGGTCGCGCGCAGTTCGGCCCGGGCGCGTTCGACCCACGGTGTGGCTCGGAGACGTTCGAAAGTCTCCAGGGCGGAACGCAGCGGTGCGCGGGCGTCCGAGCGGCGCCGTGAACGACGAAGCCATTCGCCGTACAGCAGTTGGGTGCGGGCCCGTTCGAACGGCCTGCCGCCGTGTTCGGTGTGGAGGCGGACGGCCTCCCGGTAGTGGTCTTCGGAGTCGTCCAGGAGGGCCCGGCAACGCGCCGCGACGGCCAGCGCCCACGGTTGCCCGCCTGCGTCCGCCCAGCGTTCGAACCGTTTCAGCGGTTCGCGGGCGCGGTCGGGGGTTCCCGCGCGCACCGCCGCCTCCACCAGGTCGGCGTCGGCCGGGACGAGGTGGTGGGCGACTTCTTCGAAGCGGCGCACGGCGTCGGCGTGGCGGCCGAGGCCGAGGTCGAGCAGGCCGAGGACGTACCCGGCGTCCGACGGGGACGCGTCGGCGAGCAGGTCGCGCACGCGCTGCTCGTCGCCTTCGATCGCCGCGACGCGCGCCAGGGTCGCGGCGAGGCGTCCGGCGACTTGCCGCATGCCGATGTCGCGGGCGAGGGCGAGCGCCTCGGCGGCGGTGCTTTCGGCGTCCCGGTGCCGCCCGGCGGCGATCTGCGCCTGGGCCTGGGCCCGCAGGACGTCCGGCAGGGCGCCGACCAGGCCGTTGCCGCGGCAGTACGCGGTGTGGGCGGCGGCCAGTTCCAACGTCGCGTCGTCGTCGCCGAGGATCAGGCTCGCGTAGACGGCCTGTACGCGGCGGTCGACGACGGTGGCGACGGTGTCGGCGCCCGGGGATGCGGCGTCCGCGGCGCGGGTCTCGGCGACCAGTTCGGCGAGCAGGGGCAGGCCGGTGGCGTGGTCGCCGGCGGCGATGCGGGCCAGGCCGTCGACGGCCTTGTCGGGACGGCCCAGTGCGCGCAGCCGTTCGGCGGCGTTCTGGACCAGGGCGACCTGGCCGGCGGTCCAGGCGTGGGCGGCGGCGGTGCGCAGCATCGCCTCGGCTTCGTCGGGTTCGACGTCCGCGGCGTGGTCGAGGAGCAGCTGGGAGGCGGTGTGCGGGTCGCCGCGCTCGTACTCCACGGCCGCACGGACGGCCGCCAGCCGGGCCCGCTCGGCGGGGTCGGGGGCGGACCGCTTGGCTTCCGCGGTCAGCGCCAGGGCGGCCTCGGCGTGCCCGGCCCGCAGGACGGCGGACGCCGCCTGCCGCAGCCGCCGGGCGCGTCCCGGCAGGCCGGGGGTGAGCCGGGCGGCCCGCCGGTACAGGGCGGCGGCGGTGTCGTAGTCGGCGAGTCCTTGGGCCTTGGCGGCCTGTTCCTCCAGCGCGGCGGCGACGTGCTCGTCCGGGGTCACGACCGCCGACGCGCGGTGCCGGACCCGGCAGCCCGGGTCGTCGGCGCTGTCCGCGAGCGCCTGGTGAACCTGCATGCGCTGGGCGGACGGCGCGTCCTGGTAGGCGGCGCTGCGCACCAGGGGATGCCGGAAGTCGAGGGAGCTGCCGGACACCTCCACCAGCCCGGCCTGTTCGGCCGGGGCGAGGTCGTCCAGGGTCACGCCGAGCAGCTCGGCGGCGCGCAGCAGGGCCGGCATGTGCCCGCGTCCCTCGGCCGCCGCGATCAGCAGCATGAGCCGGGTTCGCTCGGGCAGCCCCGCGATCTGCGTGCGGAACGAGGCGAGCACCCGGTCGGCGACCGGCAGCGGATCGACCCCGGTGTCGGGGCGGCCGCGCCGCGCGGCGGCGAACTCGATGAGCGCGAGCGGGTTGCCCGCCGACTCCTGGTAGACCCGGTCGTGCAGGGCGGCCGGCAGGCCCTGGTCGCGCAGCAGCCGGGACGCGTCGGCGCGGGCGAGGCGCCGCGGCCGCAGTTCGGGCAGGCCCGACCCGTCCGTCTCGTCCCGCGTGGCGAACAGCATGGCGACGCCTTCGGCGGTGAGCCGCCGGGCGGTGAACAGCAGCGCGTCGGTCGTGCCGCGGTCGATCCACTGCAGGTCGTCGACGAGGCAGAGCACCGGCTGCTTCTCGGCCAGGTCGGCGAGGAGCGTCAGCAGGGCCAGGCCGGCGGCGAACCGGTCGGCGGGACCGCACTCGCGGGGGGTGCACACCCCGAGCACGGTGTGCAGGGTGTGGGCGTGGACGTCCGGCAGGGCGCCGATCCGCTCCTGCACCGGCCACAGCAGCTGGTGCAGCCCTGCGAACGGGATGTCCTTCTCCGCCTCGACGCCGGTCGCGCGCAGCACGAGCATGCCCGCGGCGTCCTCGGCGGCGCTCTCCGCGGCGCGCGCGGCGTGCTGCAGCAGCGTCGACTTGCCGATGCCCGCCTCGCCCCGCACGACCAGCACGCCGCTGCGGCCGTCGCGCGCGTCGGCGAGCAGCCGGTCGATCTCCGCCAGCTCCGCGTCCCGCCCGTACAACTCGTCCCCAAAGTTCCGTGGCCGACCCCAGAAACCCTACGGATTCGGGGCGCGACCGCCCGCTCCTAGGGTTCTTGGACGTCTGCCGACACCTATTTCATTCCTGGAGACCTTCGTGGACGTGTTGTTCGAGCCCGTGACCATCGGGAAGCTGGAGCTGCCCAACCGCCTGGTGATGGCGCCGATGACCCGCAGCCGCGCCACCGAGGACGGGCGGGTGGTCGAGTCGACCGCCGAGTACTACGCGCAGCGCGCCGAGGCCGGACTGATCATCAGTGAGGGCGTCCAGCCGTGCGTGCGGGGGCAGGGGTACGTGCGGACGCCCGGGCTGCACACGCCGGAGCAGACGGCCGCGTGGCGGGTGGTGACCGACGCGGTGCACGCCAAGGGCGGACGGATCTTCGCGCAGCTCATGCACAGCGGCCGCATCGGGCATCCGGTGCTGTACCCGGACGGCGGCCTGCCGGTGGCGCCGTCGCCGATCGCCTCGGGCGGGCAGCTGTACACGCCGGACGGCATGCTGGACCACCCGGTGCCGCGGGAGATGACGCGGGACGACATCGCCGAGGCGATCGAGGCGTTCGCCGCGGCGGCGCGCAACGCGGTCGAGGCCGGTTTCGACGGCATCGAGCTGCACGGTGCCAACGGGTACCTGATCCACCAGTTCCTGGCCGACGGCAGCAACCGCCGCACGGACGCCTACGGCGGTTCCATCGAGAACCGCATCCGCTTCGCCGTCGAGACCGTCGCGGCCGTCGTCGACGCCATCGGGCCGGAGCGGGTCGGGCTGCGCATCTCGCCGGGGAACCGCCACAACAACATGAGCGAGAGCGACACCGAGGACCTGTACGTCGCGCTGCTGCGGGCGCTCGTCCCCTACAACCCGGTGTACCTGCACATCATGGAGGCCGGAGACCGGAAGGTGACCGAGCGGCTGCGCGCGGAGTGGCCGGGCACGCTGATCCTGAACCCGCATCCCACGCCCGAGTCGTTCCCGGCGAAGCCCGAGTACGGCGCCGCGGCGCTGCGGGACGGGCTGGCGGACGCGGTCGCCTTCGGCGAGCTGTGGCTGGCCAACCCGGACCTGCCCGCCCGGATCAAGGCCGGCGGCCCTTACAACAAGGCGGACCAGGACACCTTCTACGGCGGTGACGACCGCGGGTACACCGACTACCCGACTCTCGAAGGCTGACCGGGCCGACGTCCGTGAACACGCGAGCGCTCCCGGCATCGCCGTGACGGTGCCGGGAGCGCTCGGCGTGGTGCAGCCGAGATGCCCCGTCATCGGCCCTCTCAGCTTGTGTTCGCCTCGGGGTTCAGCGGGCCCGAGGCCGTCTCAGGACCGCGTCGCCCGCGTCCCGCGGGTCCTGACACCCGACACCCCGGCGCCCGCGCCGGGGTCGGTGCTCGTGGTGCGTCCGCGCCGACCGCGCCATGGCACCGCCCTTGACGGGCGGGTGACGGGAGGAGGCGGCGGGACGCGGGGACGCGGCCGCCGGAATCAGTAGCCGGGGCGGACGGCGCCGCTGAAGTGGCGCTTGTAGTAGCCGTTCAGCTTGATCTTCTTGACCCGCTTGCCGGAGCCGGGCGCGTGGATCATGTAGCCGTGGCCCACGTAGATGCCCATGTGGCTCTTGCCTGAGTAGAAGAACAGCAGGTCTCCCTTGACGGCTCCCTTCCAGGAGACCTTGTGCTTGACCGCCCGGTAGATCTGCTGGGTGGTGCGCGGGAGCTTCACACCCGCGCCCTTGCGCCAGGCGCCGCCGGCCAGACCCGAGCAGTCCCAGTACTTGGGACCGGTGCCGCCGTAGCGGTACGGGTCGCCGATCTGCTTGTAGGCGTACTTGACGGCGGCGGCCGCGCGCTTGCGCTGCTTGGCCTTGCGGGCGCTGGAGATCTTCGCGCTCGTCAGGGCCGCCGTCTCGGGGGCGATCGTGATGGCCTGCGTGCCGTGCTGCTGCGTCGGCGTCCTCGGCTGGGCCTGCGCTTCAGGGGCGCGCACCGATCCGGCCGCGACGAGCGCGGCTCCCACCGCGGCGGTCGCGCTGAGCGCCACGCCGCCGGTGAGGGCGGTGCGGAGGCCGGCCTTGGACTCGTTGGTTCGGGGGGTATACAGAACTGCTCCTGACCTCGGTGGTGGCGCCTACCGGGGCAGCCCGCGCATGCGGCGTCGCCGCTGATGCGTCGTGGGATGCCGGGGCCCGGCCCGGTCGCGCCCTGGAGGGGCGCGGCGGCGGCCGTGAGGCCCGCACCGGCTCCGTGCGTCCCGTCCACACGGATTCGGCTCGACGGCGGTCTGCTCGGCGCCGGGCGGCCGGTGTCGACCGGCTCGCGTTCCCGGTACCTCCGGGACAGGGGGCGGCGCCCGCCGCGCGTCGTGAGTGTTCTGTTATCGGCGCGGCGCCGGTGCCGCGCGTTGGAACCGGCATGAAGGTAGCCACGGCTCGGGATATCCGGCAAATCTCGAGTCCTGTCCGGAAGGTTCGGCGCAGGTCCGATCGCAGTCGCGTGGAGCCGTTCTGCCTGCATGAATACGGCGCAGTATTAGCAAATTGTGATCTGAATCACAATTGATCCGGATAGGGAAATCTGCCTTCCGCGTCGGGCGTCTCGAGGGCGTCGCGTGCCGCCGTGGGGTGTCGTGCGGAGGTCCCCCTCGTCTGTCACGTAGCGTAGCGGGTGGGTGAGGTTCGATGGCGCGCTGCGGGCATCTCGTCCCAGCTCCGGGGTGATGCCATTCGCAATGCAATTTGCGTCCTTTACTCTGTGTGATGTCCGTGCGGCTTTGGCGACAGGCAATTGTCCACTCTGTGATAAACCCCACAATGGGACGCTGGAGTTGATCTTTGTGGGGCCGTGCGGCCGTACGGGAGGGCGTGCGAGGTCGTGTCGGGGCGTGCGTGGAGCGGTCCAGTCTGTCGCGCACGGTGACCGTGCGAACACGTTCGCGGCGCCCGCCGGGCGACGGGCGCCGCTTAATTCGCGCTATTCGTCGGTCATCTCGACGGTCGTCGGAGTCATTGGCGGACGCGTGCGATGACCTCTTCCGGCCAATCATGGTTGCGTTACCCGGAGCGTTATTCGGGTGCCATTCAGCTCCACGAGGCCGCCGACGAGTCGACGTACGGGGCGTTCGGCGGCAGCACCTGCTGCCCGGCCGCGTCCCGGCGCGCCGCCGCGTTCGCCTCCTGGCGGTCGCGCACGCACTTGGCGAGCGTGAACGTCGAGGTCGTGACGTAGAGCATGCCGAGCGCCAGGAACGCGCGGACCCACGCCGGCGCCGGCAGGTAGACGATCCCCAGCCCCACCGCGGTGATCGACACCGCGAACGAGATGATCGCCTGGACGAAGAATGCGGTCGTTCCCCTGATCTGCAGCCACGTGTTCATGGGACCCACTGTGGCGTCCGGCGGGGCGCCGCGCCTGAGTACGAATACGGAGGCGATCTACTCAAGTCGCGGACGCCGCCGCACGCGGCACTGATCCTCGCCCGCGATGAGCTCCGCGTCCTGACCGCGGACGACGCCCGTCCCGGCACGGCATGGGACGACCGGGTGCGGGCACTCATGACCGGGACGTAGCGGGCATGACCCGCGAAAGTTCGGGTACCGCGACCTGCACCCGACCCAGGGGACGCTCAGGGGATACGTGTGGAGGACATGCAGGCCAAGGCCGGGCGTCTCGACGCCGACGCGGCCGGACGGCCGGACAAAGCGGAAAGGTCCGGTCCGCAGAGCCTGCTGCGGACGCTCAAGCGCGCGGCCGCCGCGCTCCAGGAGGCGGACGTCGAGTTCGCCCTGGCGGGCGGGTTCGCCGCCTATGTGCACGGCGCCGCGGTCCCGACCCACGACGTCGACTTCGTCGTGCGGGAGCGCGACGTGGACACCGCCGCCGAGGCGCTGGTCAAGGCGGGCATGCGGCGCCGCGACAGCCCGGAGAACTGGCTGGTCAAGGTGTACGACGAGGACCGGCTCATCGACCTGATCTATCTTCCGTCCGGCCGTCCGGTGGACGACGCGCTGCTGGGCCGCGCCGAGGAGCGGACGCTGGCGGCGGTGCGCATGCCGGTGCTGCCCGCCACCGACCTGGTGGTCATGCGGCTGCTGGCGTTCTCCGGGACCTCCTGCGACTTCTCCGACTACCTGCACGTGTGCCGCGCCCTGCGCGAACAGGTGGACTGGCGGCGCGTGGCCGAAGAGACCGCCGAATCCCCGTACGCGTACGCGTTCCTGGTGCTGCTGTCCAGGCTCGGCGTGATCGAAGGGGAGTTCCGATGACCGACGTTCCCGGCTACCTGGCCGCGCACATCCAGGAACGGCTGGCCGCCGTGGCCCACGAGCTGGGCATCCGCGTGGACGTCCACGGCGACGTGGTGTACCTGCGCGGCGAGGTGGTCACCGAGGAGCGCCGCCGCGCCGTCGAGGACGCCGCCCGCGGCGCCGCCGAGGGGCACCGCATCCGCAACGAGGTGTCCGTGGTGTCGGCGCGTGAGCCGGAGGGGGAGGAGACGCTTTCATGATCCGTGTCGCCGCGGTGGGCGACCTGCACATGGGGCCGGAGGTCGCCGGAGCCTACCGCGGGCGGCTGTCGGGGTTGCCCGACCAGGCCGACGTGCTGCTGGTCGCCGGCGACCTGACCCGGCACGGCACCGTCGAGGAGGGGCGGGCCGCCGCGGACGAGCTGCGCGGCGCCGGGGTGCCGGTGATCGCCGTGCTGGGCAACCACGACTACCACTCCGACGCCGACCAGGAGATCGCCGCCGTGCTGCGGGACGCGGGAATCACCGTCCTGGAGGGCGAGGGCGCCGTCGTGGACTGCGGCGGGGTCCGGCTCGGCGTGGCGGGCGGCAAGGGCTTCGGCGGCGGCTTCCCCGGGCGCTGCGCCAGCGACTTCGGCGAGCCGGAGATGAAGGCGTTCGTCCGGCACGCCAAGGACGTCGCCGACCGGATCGGCACCGCCCTGCTCGACCTGGACTGCGACGTGCGGGTGGCGCTGACGCACTACTCGCCGTGCGAGGAGACCCTCGCCGGGGAGCCGCCGGAGATCTACCCGTTCCTCGGCAGCTACCTGCTGGCGGAGGCGATCGACTGCGCCGCCGTCGACCTGGCCGTGCACGGCCACGCGCACCTGGGGACGGAGAAGGGCGTCACGCCCGGCGGGGTGCGCGTCCGCAACGTGGCGCTCCCGGTCATTCAGCACGCCTACGCGGTGTACTGCCTGGACGGTGAGCGCGCCGAGGCCGGCTGCCCGTCGTCCGCCGAGCGCGTGACCGCGGGCTGATCGACCGCTCCCCGGGGCCGCGTCACCGTAAGGCGGGCCAACGTGCAGGTCGCGCGCGGGTAGGGCCGGAACTGTGCGGGTAGTGCGGTCATCGATGCCCCTCCCCGGTCGCCGCTCCGGCGCAACCCGGGCGTACGGTGCGCTATCAGGTGCGCGGGACGCGCGCCCGGCGGGACGGGCCGACCATGACCCGTCCCGTGACGCTTCGCTAACATCGGCCCGAACCAGATTCGGTCCCTGACGTAAGGTGCTGCTTATGGACCTGAACGGAGTTTCCGCAGTCGTCTCCGGCGGTGCGAGCGGCCTCGGCGCGGCCACCGCCCGGGAACTGGCCGCCAACGGGGTGAAGGTGGTCATCGCCGACCTCCAGGAGGACAAGGGCAAGCCGCTGGCCGAGGAGCTCGGCGCCATCTTCGTCAAGACCGACGTGACCGACGAGGCCCAGGTGCAGGCCGCGGTGCAGGCCGCCGTCGACAGCGGCGCTCCGCTGCGCGTCATCGTCAACAGCGCCGGGATCGGCTGGGCCGCCCGCACCGTGGCCCGCGACGGCAGCCCGCACGACCTGGGCGCCTTCGAGACCGTCATCCGGGTCAACCTGATCGGCACCTTCAACCTCATGCGCCTCGGCGCCGCCGCCATCGCCAAGACCGACCCGGTGGACGAGGACGGCCAGCGCGGCGTCGTCATCAACACCGCGTCCATCGCGGCGCTGGAGGGGCAGACCGGCCAGGTCGCCTACTCGGCGTCCAAGGGCGGCATCGTCGGCATGACCCTGCCCGCCGCCCGCGACCTGTCGGCGATCGGCGTGCGGGTCAACACGATCTGCCCCGGCATCATCGACACCCCGATCTACGGGACGGGCGAGGCCGCCGAGGCGTTCAAGGCCAAGCTGTACGCCCCGGTGCCCTTCCCCAAGCGGATGGGGCGGCCCGCCGAGTTCGCCCACCTCGTCAAGGCGCTGATCGAGAACGACTACATGAACGGCGAGGTCATCCGCTTCGACGGCGCCATCCGCTTCCAGCCGAAGTGAGGAACCCATGAGCCAGGCCGCATCCCCCGAAGGGGGACAGAATCCCGCGTCCCCCGACGACGTGCTGCTCACCGAGGAGGACGGCGCCGTCCTCACCATCACCATCAACCGCCCGAAGGCCAAGAACGCGATCAACGGCGCGGTCGCCCGGGGCATCGCCGCCGCGATCGAGGAGCTGGACTCGCGCAAGGACCTGTCGGTCGGCATCCTCACCGGCGCGGGCGGCACGTTCAGCGCCGGCATGGACCTCAAGGGCTTCCTCGCCGGCGACAACCCGATCGTGGAGGGCCGCGGGTTCGCCGGGATCGTGGAACGCCCGGCGGCCAAGCCGCTGATCGCCGCGATCGAGGGCTACGCGCTGGCCGGCGGCTGCGAGGTCGCCCTGGCCTGCGACATGATCGTGGCCTCCCGCGACGCCGTGTTCGGGCTGCCCGAGCCGTCGCGCGGGCTGGTGGCGGCGGGCGGCGGGCTGCTGCGGCTGCCGCGCCGCATCCCGTACCACATCGCCATGGAGATCGCGCTCACCGCCGACAAGTACCCCGCCGAGCGCATGGCCGAGCTGGGGTTCGTCAACCGGCTGGTCGAGCCCGGGCAGGCCCTGGCCGCCGCCAAGGAGCTGGCGCGCAAGGTCGCCGAGAACGCCCCGCTGGCGCTGGCCGCCACCAAGAAGATCATCGTCGAGTCGGCCGACTGGTCGCAGGAGGAGGCCTGGCGCAGGCAGGGCGAGATCGTCATGCCGGTCTTCGCCTCCAAGGACGCCCAGGAGGGCCCGGCCGCCTTCGCCGAGAAGCGCAAGCCGGTCTGGAAGGGCGAGTGACCCGGCTCCGATAGCCCTCGGGACGCAGCCCTCGGGACGCCCGGACGGCGCCGCGCCTCCGGGCGTCCCGCGCGTTTCCGCCGCGATCCTCGGTGAACGGTCAGCGCGCGTTCAGGTTGCCTTCAGCTTGGCTTGTCACCCTCTGCCATGATGGACGAGGGGGACGTGGCAGTGGCTGAGCGTACGCCGAACACCGCCGCGGGCGGCGGCCGGGCGCCCGAGGCGCGGCTGCTCGTGGTCGAGGACGAGCCGAACATCCTGGAGCTGCTGGCGGGCAGCCTCCGCTTCACCGGCTTCGAAGTGATCACCGCCACCAACGGCGCCGACGCCGTCCAGGCGGCCCAGCGGCACCGTCCCGACCTGATCGTGCTCGACGTGATGCTGCCGGACTTCGACGGGTTCGACGTCGTCCGGCGGCTGCGCTCGGGCGGCGCCCGCACCCCGGTGCTGTTCCTGACCGCGCGGGACGCCGTCCAGGACCGGATCAAGGGCCTGACCATCGGCGGCGACGACTACGTCACCAAGCCGTTCAGCCTGGAGGAGGTCATCGCGCGGATCCGCGCGGTGCTGCGCCGCGTCCGCGACGGCGTGCCGCAGCCGACGCCGCGCATGGTGTTCGCCGACATCGAGCTGGACGAGGACAGCCACGAGGTGTGGCGCGGCGGCAAGCCCGTCCAGCTGTCCCCGACCGAGTTCAAGCTGCTGCGCTACTTCATGGCGAACGCGGGCCGCGTGCTGTCGAAGGCCCAGATCCTCGACCACGTGTGGAACTACGACTTCCGCGGGGACGCGGGCATCGTCGAGTCCTACGTCTCGGCGTTGCGCCGCAAGGTCGACAACGTCGAACCGCGGCTCATCCACACCCTCCGCGGTGTGGGCTACGTCTTGCGCATGCCCCCCAACGCCGAGGGCTGATCGGCATGTCCGCCTCCGCCCCGCCGCCGGTCCCCCGCCGCACCCCGGCGGACGACCATGCCCGAAACGGCGACGACCCCGCGCCACAACCCGGCAGGCCGCAGCATGCCGACGGCTCGGCCGAGTCCAGCGGCGGTGGCTCGGCGGGTGAAGCACGTCCCTGCAAGGCGCCCAGAGCTGAGGCCGGTGGCCGGCAGCCGGGGGATACGTCGCGGCGTGGCGGCGAGGCGTCGGGCGGCAACGGGGCTGCGCCTGGCGAGTCCGTGGGATCGGGCGGCGTGGCGTCGGGTGCGTCCGCCGGCGAGGCTCGGCAGGGTGGGGGCGGGGCCACGCGGCCCGACGGAATCGCCCAGGTCGGAGGGGCCCTTCCCGGTGGCGCGGGGTATTACGAGCCCGTGCGGACGGCACCCGGCGGGTACGGCGAAGCGGGTCCGGGGTGGGCGGCGAGGCTCGGCGACCGGCTGCGCCGGCTGGCGGCGCGGACGTCGCTGCGCGTCAAGCTCGTCGCCGGGATGCTGGTGCTCGTCACCCTGGGGCTGACGGTGATGAGCGTCGCGTCGGTGTGGGTGCTGCGCGAATACCTGATCGGCCGGGCGGACGTGCAGCTGAACGCGGCGGTGGAGCAGGCGATCGGCCAGGTCGTCCCGCAGCTGCGGCGGCCCGCCGCCGACATCGGCATCCGGGTGCCCAGCGAGATGTACGCGCAGGTGCGCAGCGCCGACGGGGAGATCCTGGACGAGGAGACCGCGTTCGGCGAGCGCGGCACGCCCCGGCTTCCGGCGAACCTGGACGGTCGGATGAACAGGCCGTTCACCGTGCGGGGCTACGGCGGGTCGGGCGCGAGCTGGCGCGTGCTGGCCGAACCGCTGCCCGGCGGGTCGATCCTGGTCGTCGGGCTGAGCCAGGACGAGCTGGAACGCACCGTCGGACGGCTCATCGCCATCGACGCGACCATCGGCGTGCTGGTCGTGGGCGTGCTGACGGGCGTGGGCGTGTGGGTGGTGCGCGCCAGCATGCGGCCGCTCGCGGCGATCGAGCAGACGGCCGGGGCGATCGCCGCCGGAGACCTGTCGCGGCGGGTGGCCGACGCCGATCCGGGCACCGAGGTGGGACGGCTCGGCAGCGCGCTCAACACGATGCTCGCGCAGATCGAGGCGGCGTTCCGGGCGCGCGCGGAGTCCGAGGCGGCCGCGCGCAGGTCGGAGGAGCTGGCGCGGCGCTCGGAGGAGCGGATGCGGCGGTTCGTCGCCGACGCCGGCCACGAGCTGCGCACACCGCTGACGGCGATCCGCGGGTTCGCCGAGTTCTACCGGCAGGGGGCGGTCCGCTCGCCGGAGGAAGTGGACCGGTTGATCGGCCGCATCGAGGACACCGCGTCCCGCATGGGCCTGCTCGTGGAGGACCTGCTGCTGCTCGCACGGCTGGACCGGCAGCGTCCCCTCGAGCGCCGTCCCGTGGACCTGCTGGCCGTCGCCGCCGACTCCGTGCAGGAGACCCGGATGGTCGCCCCCGACCGCCAGATCGAGCTGTCGGTCAGCGGGGAGGTGGCGTTCCAGGTGAGCGGGGACGAGGCGCGACTGCGCCAGGTCCTCGGCAACCTGCTCACGAACGCCGTCACGCACACGCCGCCCGGAACGCCGGTGGAGGTGCGGCTGCGTCCCGGCGCGCTGCGCGGCGCCCCGGCGGCGGTGCTCGAGGTCGCGGACGAGGGACCCGGCCTCACCCGGGAGCAGGCCGAAAGGGTCTTCGAGCGCTTCTACCGGGTCGACCCGGCCCGAGGCACGCAGACGCGCAGCAACAGGCACGCCGGCACCGGCCTCGGCCTGGCGATCGTGGCGGCGCTGGTGGGCGCGCACGACGGGACGGTCGAGGTGGACTCCGAGCCGGGCCAGGGCGCGGTGTTCAGGGTGCTGCTCCCGCTCGCCCAGGATTAGCCGTTCCGCGCGGGCGCTGGGCGAAATTCAAGCGACTATTCAGGGTGCGTTCAGGTTCGTGGGATTTCATGGCGGCCACAGGGCGCCCTCCGGACGGCTGCGGCCGCTGACGGGGGTGTGCGCCCTGGCCAAACGCCGCCGTGACCGGGAATCACGCGCGCCCGCCCGCCCGCTCGGATTTCCGGTCACGGTCATTCTTAATTGGTCGCCATCGCGGGCCGAGAGGCGTTTTCAGGTGACTTTCAGGCAGGGGTCAGCGACATTCCAGGGCGGTGACGCATCCTCAATGACAAGTGGAGCGACAGGGGGGATGACATGAGCGCCGACCAGCCGAACCCCGCCCCGCACGGGGAGTGGGGACAGGGGCAGCCGACCCCGCAACCGCAGCCCGGTCCCGAGGCGACCGACCCGCGTGGGCAGACGAGCGCGCGGCAAGGCGCGCCGGCGGGACAGCGGCTCGGCCCGCAGGCCGGTGCACGGCCGCAGGACGGACCGCACCCGCAGTGGCAGGTGCCGCACTGGACCCCGCACGGGACGGCCATGCCCCCGGCGCCGCAGCCGGCGTCGGCGGCGGGCCGTGCCTGGTGGACGGCGCGTCGCCGGCTCGCGGCGCTCGCGGCGGCGGCCGCGCTGGCAGTGGGCGCGGGCGCCACCGGGGCGGTGACCGCGCTGGCGCTGTCCGGTGAGGACACGGTGTACGCCAGTCCCACCGCGGTGTCCGGGACGTCCACCGGAAGCGGGACGACGACCGCGCAGGTGGCCGCGGCCGTGCAGCCGAGCGTGGTGTCCATCCGGGCGCAGACGGACATGGGGCAGAGCACCGGAGGGTCCGGGGTCATCCTGCGTTCCGACGGTGTCATCCTCACCAACGCGCACGTCGTCGAGGACGCCGCCGCGCTGAGAGTGAAGTTCAGCGACGGCAGGACCGCCGCCGCCCGCGTGATGGGCGCCGACTCCGACCGCGACATCGCGCTGGTCAAGGCGGAGGGGGTGTCCGGGCTCAAGCCCGCGACGCTCGGCGACAGCGACGCGCTGGCCGTCGGGGACCCGGTGCTGGCCGTGGGCAGCCCGCTCGGCCTGGACGGTTCGGTGACGTCCGGGATCGTCAGCGCCCTCGGCCGCACGATCCAGGAGGACGACGCGCCGGACGGGCCGCAGGGCCTGCCGCCGTACCTGCGCCGCCAGCTGTCCCGGCAGCAGAGCACGGTCATCGAGAACGCGATCCAGACCGACGCGGCCATCAACCCCGGCAACTCGGGCGGCGCGCTGGTCAACGCGGCCGGGCAGGTGGTGGGCGTCAACACCGCGATCGCCACGTCCGGCGGCGGCTCCGGCAACATCGGCGTCGGATTCGCCATCCCGATCAACGACGCCAAGAAGATCGCCGACCGGATCCTGGCGAACGTCGGCGTGTGACCGCCGCGGCGGAGGTCGGCGGGTGCCGGACCGCCGCGCCGCCCCGGTGTCGTCTAGGGGGTTCGACCCGGGTGCGGTGCGGCATAGGGCAGCGGCCGCGTGTTCCGGGTGGGGGCTGGAATCACGCGGCCGCTGCGCCTGTCTCCGGGGCGGGGCGTCGTCGATCGGGCGCCGGGCCTGTGTGGGGCAGGGCGAAATTGAGACGACACGTCCTGGGACGAGTGGGGATAATCGGGCGCATGCCCGAGCAGATCCGCGTCCGCGGCTCGTTCTCCGTGCCGGAGACCGAGCTGAGCTGGCGCTTCTCCCGCGCCTCCGGGCCGGGCGGGCAGCATGTCAACACCAGTGCCACCGCCGTGGAGCTGTCGTTCGACGTGGCTGGGTCGCCGTCCATCCCCGAACCGCTGCGGCGGCGGGCGCTGGAGCGGCTGGCCGGGCGCCTCGTCCGCGGCGTGCTCACCATCCGCGCCGAGGAGCACCGGTCGCAGTGGCGCAACCGGGAGGCCGCCAAGACGCGCCTGGCCGCCATCCTCGCCGAGGCCACCGCGCCCCCGCCCAAGAAGCGCATCCCCAAGAAGGTGCCGCGCGCCATCAACGAGCGCCGTCTGGAGAACAAGCGCCGCCGTTCGCAGATCAAGCGGGAACGCTCGGCCCGCTGGTACTAGCCGCGGCCGACCCGGGAGGCGCGATGGAGATCGCGTCCTGCGGGCTCCTGCGGGACGTGACGCGGCGCCGGACGCAAGAGTGACGCGGGAGAGTTACGCGGGCGCGGAGCGGATGGCGCGCAGGGCCTCGCGGCGGGCCTCGCCGGACAACGTGTCGATGTACACCTCGCCCCGCAGGTGGCCGCATTCATGCTGCAGGCAGCGAGCGAAGTAGCCGGTGCCCTCCACGCGCACCGGCCTGCCCTTGACGTCGACGCCCTCCACCACGGCGTGGCTGAAGCGGGGAGTGTCGAACCGCAGGCCGGGGAGCGACAGACAGCCCTCGGACTCCACCAGCGTCTCGCCGTCGGCGACCACGAGCACCGGGTTGATCACGTGTCCGACGTGCCGGCGGTCGCGGTCGTCGAGGCAGTCGTAGACGAAGATCTGCTGGGCCACCCCGATCTGGTTGGCCGCCAGACCGGCGCCGTCCGCCTGGTACATCGTGGCGAACATGTCGTCGACGAGACGGCGCAGCGCGGCGTCGAACGTCCGGACCGGGTCGCACTCGGTCCGCAGCACCGGGTCGCCGAGCCGCCTGATCGGCCGGACGGTGCCCCGCCCGTCGCCTCCGCGGCCGCCGCGCCGCGCGTCAGGGATGTCCGCCGCCTTGCCCATGCGGCGATCCTACAAAGCGCGACGGCGCCCCGCCGAGCAGCGGAGCGCCGTTGCGACTGTGCGACGCGCCTGGTGCGGAGGCCGTGTTCCGGTGCGTCCCGGACCCTCTCGGCGGGGCGGATCAACCCTGGTCGAGCGGGCCCCGCCCTGTCTGCGGCGGCACCTGGCCCGGGCCGGGCGCGGGCGCGGGGCCGCCGGGCCGCGCGGCGGAGTCGTCCGCCCGGGTGGGGGAGTGCGGCGGCGGGGCGGCCTTGGCCTGCGGCGGCACCGGCGCGTCCACGACCGTGGGGTCGGGGTCGGTCTTCTTCAGCGGCGGCGCGGCGGGCGCTGGGGACGAAGGAGCCGACGGGGACGACGGGGCCGAAGCGGACGGCGCCGAGGACGGCGCCGACGACGGGGCCGGCGACGGGGCCGGCGACGGGGCCGGCGACGGGGCGGCGTGCTTGGCGGTGCCGGTGCTCGTGCCGCCGGCGGACGGCGCGGCGTGCTTGGGGGCGGGCTTGGCGGCGGGGGCCGACGCCGGGGCCTTGGCGGCGGGCGCCTTGGCCTGGGAGGACGCGGCGGCCGGGGCGGGCTGCTTGCGCTGCGGCGTGACCGGCTTGACCGCGTCGTCGACCATCTTCTCCAGCGGCCCGGCCTCGTTCTCGGCCGTCAGCAGGCGGTTGAGCGTCTCGCTGATCTCGGTGAGCCGCTGCAGCGCCTGGGTGTGGTTCTTGGTGAGCTGGTTGAGCCGCGCGGTGGCGCCCTCGTTGATCACGCTGGCGCGGCGTTCGGCGGCGGTCAGCGTCCGCTCGGCCTCCAGCCGGGCGCTGGTGACCGTCTGCTCGGCCTCGGACTTGGCGGCCGACAGGATGCTGTCGGCCTCCTTCTTGGCCGCCCCCAGGACCTGCTCGGCCTTCTCCTGCGCCTGGGTCACGTCGCGGTCGGCGCGGGCGCGGGCGTCGTCGATGATCCGCCGGGCCTCGTTCTCGGCGTCCTTGCGGATCTCGGCGCCCTTGGCCTCGGCCTGGGCGACCTTGTCCTTGGCCTCGTCCTCGGCCAGGTTGATGATCTGGCGGAGCCGGTCGGACAGGTCGTCGCCGGTGGGCTTGCGCGACTCGCGCAGCTCGGCCATCTCGCGCCGGGTGCGCTCGACGTCGTCCAGGGCGCGGGCCAGCCGCGCCTCCAGCTCCTGGATCTTCTGCTGGCTGCGCGCGATGTACTCGTCGACCTGGCGGCGGTTGTAGCCGCGCATGACGATCTCGAAGTTCTCCTCGCGGAGGAGGTTCGGCAGGATTTCCGCTTCGTTGCTCATGGTGCCTTGGGGGGTCGTCGCCGGGGTGTCACCCCGTCGGGTTCGGGGACTGCACGGGCTGCTTCGTCCTCACGCGTCGTGAGGGGCGGGGCGCGACGTCGCTATGGGTAGGGAACGTCAGGTTCGACTCTTGTCCGCTCCACCCCATTCGCGCAACCGAAACGCCTAGTCTCGCTGCGGTTTCTTGCCCCGCGCCGCATCGGCGCGCCGACGGCTTCCATGGAATTCTCCCGCTTTGTCCGAGGTGCCGCGTCACCGGTCCCGGGACGGGAGGGGCCTACCATCGGCGGCATGAGCGAGGCCAAGAGGTATGTCGGGACGTTGGGCGAGGACGCGCCGCGCATTCACCCGGAGGCGTGGGTGGCGCCCGGCGCGGTGGTCGTGGGCAAGGTGACGCTCGGGCGGCGGTCGAGCGTGTGGTACGGCTCGGTGCTGCGCGGCGACGACGAGGAGATCGTGGTCGGCGACGAGTGCAACATCCAGGACCTCAGCTGCCTGCACGCCGACCCCGGCATGCCGGCCGTGCTGGAGGACCGGGTCAGCCTCGGGCACAAGGCGATGGTGCACGGCGCCCACGTGGAGACCGGCTCCCTCATCGGCATCGGGGCGATCGTGCTGAACGGCGCCCGGATCGGCGCGGGCACCCTGGTCGCGGCCGGGGCGCTGGTCCCGCCGGGCAAGAAGATCCCGTCCGGGGTGCTGGTGGCGGGGGTGCCGGGCAAGGTCGTCCGGGAGCTCACGGACGACGACAGGCTCGTCCTGCAGTACACGCCCGACACGTACATGGAGAAGGCCCGCAGGCACAGCACCGCCACGTGGGAGTGAGCGGCCCTACTCCTTTTTCTCTGCGCTGCCCCTGTTTCCGCGCTGTCGGTCCCGCCGGGTTCGGTTTCGTACGCTGAGGCGGCTCTGGCCTGCCGTTTCGGTACTCGACGGCATTCGTCGGGCGGTGGCGGCGCCCCCATGCTGACTACGATGACGGCGTGGTGTGGGGACCGGGCTATGGCAGTGCTCCGCCGCCCAGCCCCCCGAGGGGGGACGATCCGTTCACGGCGGCCGAGCGCGACACGAGGGCGATGGTGGCCGCCGGGTGGTGGGCGTCGGCCCCTCCCCAGCAGCGTCAACACGCCCTCAGCTGTCGGGTGCTGGTCCTACCGGACGGCACCCGATGGCTGTTCGGGGCATGGGCGCGCTGGTACCGCCTGCACCCGTCGGACGGCCAGTGGTACCTGTGCCCCCCGCCGCGCACACCGCAGGTCCGCATGGCGGCGCGTCCCGCCCAGTACGCAGGCGTCGGGCCGATGCTTTCGCTGCCGCCCCACGTCATCCCGGCGGGGCCGGACTTCTCCTATGAGGCGCCTAAGGCGCAGCCGTTCATCCGGCGCTCCTTTCTGCCCGAACTGACGTCGCGGATGCGTTCGACGGTGGAGGCCGCCGCCGCGCTGCCCGTCGTCGAGTACCCGCACCAGTGGCGGCAGTTCACTCCGCAGACGCCGTCCACGGTCGCCGCCGCCTGGGGCGTGATGCTGTGGTGCGCGCCCGCGCCCGTGTTCGACGCGCGCATGGACGACAAGCTGCTCGACCTGTGGCGTCCTTACCGCGCCAAGCCGCTGCCGCAGGTGGACGGGCCGCGCTGGTTCACGCCCCCGCCGTTGGAGTCGCTGGCCGGGCTGTATGCGGAGCGGCTCCGGGCCAGCCGGGTGGACGCGGCCGTCGTCGTCCTGCGCACGATGTGGGCGGTGGCGAGCGCGCTGCGCGACGACCCGCGCTTCCAGGTCCGCGCCGACGCGCTGCTGGCGATCCTCGAGGCGACGCTCAGCAATCCCACCGTCGACTACGACGTGCTGCCGTACGGCGACCAGGCCCTCGTCCAGCAGTGGCTCACCCGCTGCCCCACGCATCTGGTGCCCGCGTTGCGCGACGAGAGCTCGCCGGGCGACAACTTCCGCCACGCCTTCTACAACCTGGCCGAGGTCGTGGCGCACCTTGTCGGGCAGCCCACCGACCCGGCCTACATCGAGCCGCGTCTGGTGGCCGCCGCGTTGCTGGCCGCGGATCTGAACGTCGTCCGCCGGGACGTGGCCGCGAACATCATCCCTTGGCTCGACCCGGAGATCCGGTACACGGTGCAGGCGGTGCTCGACCAGCAGGGCCATCCGCTGCGCCGCCTGTGGCCCCAGGACCTGCGCCTGCGCGAGCCGTTGCGTTCGGCGGCGTCCCAGGGGGACGACGCCGAAACCCTGCTGGCCGCGATGTACCAGCTGGATCTGGCGTGGTGCAGGCTGGCCGGAGGGATGCCCGCGCGTCCCCGCGGTTTCCCGGTGCCGAACGCGGTCATCGCCAGAATCATCGGACGGCATCGCGTGCGCGCGACGGCGGGGGCGCCCACGGCGGCGCCGTCGTCGTCCCCGGCGGAACCGTCGCATGACCCGTCCTTCAGTCCGCCGCCGTCCTTCGGCCCCATGACCCCCGCGAGTTCGCAGGCCCAACCGGGTCTTCCCCCGGGGGCGGGGTCAGAGCGTCTCACCGGGCCGAGTCGGCCCGACCGGCCGTTCGTGCAGCCGCCCGCCCATGCCGACCGGGGAGAACGGCGCGGCATCGACCAGATGCAGCCTGCCCCCAACATGGCCTATGCGCCTCCTGAGCCCCCGGCGTTGGCCGCGGGGGAGGAGGGAGACCGCGTCGACAACGCGATGCCGCCGTACACCGAGCTCGGGTTCCAGCGTCCCGGCATGCCCGGTCCCGCCGCTGGTCCCGCCCGTCCGCCTGGCCAGGGCGGTCCTTCAGGGGGCGCTGCGGGAGTCCACGACATGCCGGGCTACGGCGCCCCCGAGCAGTCGCCGGACAGGCCGTCCCAGGAACCGCAGCCTGCCTGGCCGCAGCAGTACGAGGCGGCTGAGGCCGGCCAGTCGCCTGGTGAGCCGCAGATGGGGAGTGCGGCTCCGCCCTACACGGCGCTTGGTTTTCAGCGTCCGGGGATGCCGGGTGCACCGTCTCCTGGTGCCGTCGGTCCGTCGCCTGGTGAGGCGGCGGCCCAGCCGCCCGCCCCTGAGGGGCCGCCCATGCAGGCCGAGCAGCCTGCGCCGCAGGGGCCGCCCCGTACGCGCATCCTCAGCGACGACGACCTTCAGGGCGAGGACGGCCGGCACCAGGAGCCGCCGCGGCCGTCCGGGGACGGAGACGGGGACTCCGTCGGCTCCGGGACGCGGATCATGTCCGAGACCATGGTCGGCAGCTTCGACTTCCTCGAGGACACGCCGTCGCCGGAGCGCCCCGTCCACGAGATCCCCCCGCCGCGCGTCTCGGAGGACCGGCGCGTCCTGGAGCGCTACGGCATCAGCTTCGTGTGCGGCACGCAGGACGCGGGCGAGCTGCTCGACGAGCTGCGCGCACAGGTCGAACAGCGGACCGGGAGGAAGGCCGCCGGGCCCGGCGACCTGGAGGCGGATGCCACCCGCGTGGACCATCCCGGCGGCGCCCCGGTGACACGTGTCGACCATCCGTCGTCGTACGAGGCGACACGCGTGGACGGGGGAGCGGCGTCCGGAGCCGGCATGCCGAACGTGCTGCTGGTCGGCAGCCCCCACACCGGTCAGCGGCGCCTGGCGCGGATGATCGCGCTCGCGCTCGCCGAGGCCGGGCTGGGCGACGGCGCCATCCGCGCCGTCGACGCCGAGGACGTCCGCGACGCGCCCGCCGAACGCACCGCGGACCTGCTGGTCCGGCCGGGCCCGACGATCCTGTTCGAGCGGCTGGACGCCGCGATCGAGGCGGCCCCCGACCCGGCGTCGGTGGTCGCCGCCGTGCGCCGCACCCGGCTGAGCCCGGCCGCGGGCGCGGCGCTGATCGCCACCTGCGACCCCCGCGCGTTCCGCCGCCTGCGCGAGGACCACCCCGCGCTGGTCGAGGTGTTCCGGGTGTTCCGCCTGCCCGACCTCACCGGGCTGGAGCGCCGCATGACGCTCCTGCACGTGCTGGCCGAGGAGCGGCGCGTCACGCTCGGGGCGTCCGCGCTGGAGGCGGCCCGCGAGGACCTCGAGCGGCTGCGCGGGCCCGGCGACCTGGTCAACGCCCGCCTGGTGGAGGCGTATCTCGACCAGGCGTGCCAGCGGCACCTGGAGCGGGCGGGCGGCGCGTCCCGGGACCGGCTGGTGCTCACCGCCGAGGACTTCGCGGGCGTCGCCGAGGACATCGAGCCCGCGCTGCGTCCGCCCGGCGACGTCGACGGCTACCTGCGGCGGCTCGACGCCCTGTACGGGCTGGACGGCGTCAAGGAGGCGGTGCGGGAGCTGCTGGAGGAGGCGGAGATCGCGGCCGAGCGGGCCCGGCACGGGGTGCGCGGCCGGGTCGACCACAACCTGATCTTCGTGGGGCCGCCCGGCAGCGGCAAGACGACCGTGGCCGGCCTGGTCGGCGGCATCTACGCGGCGCTGGGACTGCTGGACGCCGGGCACGTGGTGGCGTGCCGCCCGGTCCATCTGGCCGGACGGGACGCGGTCGACGCCGAGAACCGCGTGCAGGCCATGGTGGAGCAGGCCATGGGCGGCGTGCTGCTGATCCAGGAGGCCTACCGGCTGGACCGCGCCCCGGCCGTGGTGAACGAGCTGATGCGCTGCATGGCCGAGCGCCGCGACCGGTTCATGGTGATCTGCTCCAGCCCGGAGGCCGAGATGGAGGGCTTCCTGGCGGGCAACCCCGCGTTCCGCGAGCGGTTCGGCCGCGTCATCGAGTTCGAGGGCATGGACGACCGCGACCTGGTGCGGCTGTTCCAGGACTACGCCGAGCGGGACCTGTACGTCCTGGACGAGGAGCTGCGCGTCGAGCTGCTGGCGCGCTTCGAGCGGCTGCGCGAGGACCCGTCGTTCGCCTACGCCCGGACGGTGCGCGAGCTGTTCGAGCAGACGGTGGCCCGGCAGGCGGCGCGGCTGGCGGGCGTCGACGTCAACGCCGCGACCGTGGCCCGGCTCACCGTCCGGGACCTGCCCGAGACGCCGCTGCAGCGGATGATGGGGGACCTGCGCCCCGGCGGATGACCATGCCCCCGTCACCCGCCCGCATGTCCGGAAATGGGGCGGATTGGTGGGGAATGTTGCGCATCATCCCTGTGGTCCAGGGGAAGACCGGGCAAAGAGAGTGGCCCCGGAATGGCCCGCTTGGGTCATGTGCCGCCAGGGCTCGGACGCGTAGCCTCGACGGTGGGTGCGGGGAACGAACGGAGGTGGACGCGGTGCGCCAGCAAGATGTCGACCTGCGCGTCCACGACCGTGTCGCGCTGGACGAGATCGAGCTCTACGCCGAGATGCTCAGCGCGGTCGCGGCCGCCGAGCGGCCGCTGACGCTGGCGGAGATCGACGTGGTGCTCGGCCTCCGTCCCGACGAAAGCGGTCGTCGCGAGTTGACGCCACAGGACTAGGCAGGACCGGCCCGCACGGGGGCGGGCCACCGCAGACCGGAGATGCGCCGGGGCCGCGGGGCGGCCCCGGCGCATCCGTGTCCGGAGCGGGTGCCGCGAGCCGCGCCCCGTCGGCCTGGGGCCGCCATGGGTCGGGGCGGGGCCGCCCCGCGCTGAGGACGACATCGGACGATTCGCCGAAACCGGGGTGTAACCAATCTCACGCGGAGGCCGTGCTCCGGGCCGCCGCGCCCGCCCGTCCGCGGCCCCGGAACGATCCATCCGCCCAGTTGGGGGCCCTCTGGCGGGGGTGTGCACCTCTTGATCTCGGGCATCTTCCAGGTGAGAGGATGGGGACCGGCAGGCGAAGGGGGGGCGAGGTTCTTTTTACCGCTGGTTGCCCCTACGATCCTCAGCGGACCGTTCCGGCACTTCAGGAGTACGACGTGCGCTTGCGTCTCACGCCGCGTGAGGACAGCTTCTACGACATGTTCGCCGATTCGGCGAACAACCTGGTCACAGGTGCCAGGCTGCTCGTGGAGCTCATCAGCGACGGCGCCGATCGGGAAGGCATCGCGGAGAAGCTCCGCGCCTGCGAGCACGCGGGCGACGAGTCCACCCACGCGATCATGCGTCGGCTGAACGAAACGTTCATCACGCCGTTCGACCGCGAGGACATCTACCGCCTGGCCTCCACCATCGACGACGTCATGGACGCCATGGAGGAGGCGGCCGACCTCGTCGTCCTCTACAAGATCGAAGAGTTCCCCAAGGGCATCGTGCACATGGTGGAGGTCTTGGAGCGGGCCGCCGAGCTGACCGCCGAGGCCATGCCGCGGCTGCGCTCGATGAAGGAGCTCAACGAGTACTGGATCGAGATCAACCGGCTGGAGAACCAGGGCGACCAGGTCTACCGCAAGCTGTTGGCCACCCTGTTCGGCGGCGATTACGACGCGCTGACCGTGATGAAGCTCAAGGAGGTCATCGACCGGCTGGAAGAGGCCGCCGACGCCTTCGAGCACGTGGCCAACACCGTCGAGACGATCGCGGTCAAGGAATCATGAGCGCGGTCGGCAATCCGGAGGCGGCGCTCGCCGCCAAGGAGGCCGAACCGGGCTCTGAGCCTTCGCTGGCGGAGCAGGTGCGCCGGGGGCCGCACCGGTTCTGGCTGCTGCTGCCGGTCGGGGTCGTCGCGGTCATGCTGGCCGGGGCGCTCGGCCTGCGCCAGGACGCCCAGACGGCGGTGCTGATGCTGGTCGTGGCCGTGGCGCTGATCTTCGACTACACCAACGGCTTCCACGACGCGGCCAACGCCATCGCCACGTCGGTGTCGACGCGGGCGCTGACGCCGCGGGCGGCGCTGCTGATGGCGGCCGTCATGAACATGGTGGGCGCGTTGCTGGGCGTGGAGGTCGCCAAGACCGTCAGCGAGGTGATCACCCCGCCGAGCGGGCTGCACGGCCTGACCGTGGTGGCCGCCGGGGTGCTCGGCGCGATCACCTGGAACCTGATCACCTGGTACTTCGGGCTGCCGTCGTCGTCCTCGCACGCCCTGATCGGCGGCGTGGTGGGCGCCGGGCTGGCCTCGGCCTCGTCGGTGAACTGGAGCAGCGTCGTCGACAAGGTCGCCGTCCCGATGGTGGTGTCGCCCGTCGTCGGGTTCTGCCTGGCGTACCTGGTGATGGTGGCGATCCTGTGGATCTTCCGGCGGGCGCACCCCAGCCGGGTGGGGCGCCGCTTCCGCGTCGCCCAGTCGCTGTCGGCGGCGTCGATGGCGCTCGGGCACGGTCTGCAGGACGCCCAGAAGACCATGGGGATCATCGTGCTGGCGCTGGTCACCACCGGCCACTCCACCGGCGACACGGTGCCGCTGTGGGTGATCGTGTCGTGCGCGGGCGCGCTGTCGCTGGGCACCTACGCGGGCGGGTGGCGGATCATGCGGACGCTGGGCCGCCGGGTGATCGAGCTGGACCCGCCCAAGGGCTTCGCCGCCGAGGCGACGGCGTCGATGATCCTCTACGCCACCGCCTACGTCTGGCACGCTCCAATCTCCACCACCCACACGATCACCTCGTCGATCATGGGGGCGGGCGCCACCAAGCGGCTGTCGGCGGTCCGCTGGGGCGTGGCGGGCAACATCGTCACCGCCTGGGTCCTCACCATGCCGATGGCCGCGGCCGTGGCCGCCGTCGTCTACTGGATCGTCCACTTCTTCGGCGCCTGATCCCGGGCGCCCCTCGGCCTTCCGTCACCGCCGCGCCGGACTCATCGGTGCGTCCGAGCGCGCCGCGGCGGGACGGCGCGGGGCCGGCTTGCGGGCGGGGCCGCTTCGAGCACGCGGGGCAGCGTGCCGGAGCGGCCCCGCCCGATGCGTCTCACTGGCCGGAGATGCGGTCCAGCGCAGGCGGGGAGATGGGGGAGTTGGCCTCGAGGTAGGCCTGGAAGGCGTCCAGGTCGACGGGGCCGAGCACGAGGTCCTGGCCCTCGGTGAACACGGTGAACCCGTCACCGCCGCCGAGCAGGAAGTTGTTGGCCGCCACCCGGTAGGTCGCCTCCGGGTCCACCGGCCGCCCGTCCACCGTGATGTCCGAGACCCGGTCGCCGATCGGCTTGGAGCGGTCGATGGTGAACCGCAGCGTGGCCGACGGCTGGAGGATCTTCTCGCCCGCCGACGTCCACTGCTGTTCGAGCAGCCGGTCGAGCTGGGCGCCGGTCAGCGTCACCACGCCCATGACGTTGCTGAACGGCTGCACGGCGAACGCCTCGCCGTAGGTCACCACGCCGTCGCCCTCGGAGCCGGACGCGGCGTAGGTGAGGTCGGCGCGCACGCCGCCCGGGTTCATCAGCGCGATCTGGGCGCCCTGGTCCTTCATCGCCGCCAGCTGCGCGTCGGCGATCACGTCGCCGAGGGCGGTCTCCCCGGCCGGGGACGGGGTGCGGGTGAGGTCCGCGGTGATCCGCCCGATCGGCTTGTTGGCGACCTCCGACACCCGCTCCTTCCAGGTCTGGACGAACTTCTCGATCGCCGGGTCGGGCGGCACGTCCCGGGTGACGACGTGGTTGTCGCCCCTCAGCGACGAGCGGACCACGTCGCCGGTGCGGCGGTCCACGCGGAAGTCGACCTGGGTCACCACGCGGCCGAACGACGACCCGGACGAGTACAGCCGGGGCCGCCCGGCGGGGTCCTTCACCGAGCACACGTACTGCTGGTGGGTGTGCCCGGCCAGCACCACGTCGATCTCCGGGTCGGCGTCGCGGGCGATGCGGGTGCCCGCGCCGGGGGTCACGCCGCACGCGTCGGGCCGCTGCCCGGACGGCGTCTGGTCGCCCTCGTGGACGAGCAGCACCATGGCGCGCACCCCGCGCCGCTTGAGCTCGCGCGCGGCCCGGTCGGCGGCGGCGACCTCGTCGTCGAACCGCAGCCCCTGGACGCCGGACGGGGTGACGATCGACGGGGTGGTCTTGGTGACCACGCCGATGAACCCGACCCGCACGCCGTTGATCCGGCGGATCGTCCACGGCCGGATGGCCGGCTTGCCGGTCTTCTCCTTCAGCACGTTGGCGCCGAGGTAGTCGAACCGGGCGCCCTTCCACCGCCCCGCGGGCGAGCAGCCGTCCTCGGGGTGGCAGCCGCCGTTCTGGATGCGCAGCAGTTCCTTGTAGCCCTCGTCGAACTCGTGGTTGCCGACGGCGGAGGCGGTCACGCCGACCTTGCCGAGGAACTCCACCGAGGGCTCGTCGTGGTAGGCGGCCGAGATCAGCGGGGACGCGCCGATCAGGTCGCCTTGGGCGACGGTGAGGGTGTTGCGGTCGGCCAGGCGCTTGAGGTGCGCGGCGATGTAGGCGGCGCCGCCGGCGGGGACGGACGCGCCGCTCTCGTCCACGGCCGTTCCCGAGCTTCCGGAGGGGGGTTCGAGGTTGCCGTGGAAGTCGTTGAGCGCGAGCAGCCGCACAGGGGCGGAGGGCCCGGGGCGGGCGGCGGCAGGCTGCGCCGCCACGCCCACCGCCAGGCCCGCCAGCGCGCAGGCCAGGGTGATACGTCGTCGGATCATGCCGGGCACGGTAAGCCAGCGGGACGTCCAGGTACAGGCTGCTGAGTGACGTTTCCATGACGGTTTCGCAGGCGGTCCCCTCCGGCCGGGCGGGACGGACGAACCGCCCACCGCGCCGCATACCCTGTGATCATGAGCGGTGTGACGGTGCGCCCGACGCTGGCGGAAAGGGAGATCGCCGAGGTCGCGGCGCTGGTCGCGGCGGCCGAGGAGCACGACGGCGTGGGGCCGCTGTCGGAGCACGCGCGGCTGTGGCTGCGCCGCGCCGACCGCGCGGCGGGCGGACCCGCCGACCCCCGCGCCCTGACGATCGCCGCGGACGGCGCCGTCGTGGCGTACGCGCACCTGGACCCGGCGACCGGCGACGAGGGAGCCTCCGCCGAGCTGGTCGTCCACTCCGACCACCGGCGGCGCGGCCACGGCCGGGCGCTGCTGCGGGCGCTGCGCGAGGAGGCCGGCGGCTCCCTGCGCGTATGGGCGCACGGCGACCTGCCCGCCGCCGCGCGCCTGGCCGCGTCCGAGGGGATGGCGCGCGTGCGCGCGCTGCTCCAGATGCGCCGTCCGGCCGCCGACCCGCTGCCCGAGCCGCGCCTGGCGGACGGCGTGCGGCTGCGCGTCTTCCGGGTCGGCCAGGATGAGGACGCGTGGCTGCGGGTGAACGCCCGCGCCTTCGCCGACCACCCGGAGCAGGGCGCCTGGACCCGGGACGATGTGCTGGAGCGCGAGCGTGAGCCGTGGTTCGACCCGGACGGCTTCTTCCTCGCCGAACGCGACGGCGCGCTGCTCGGCTTCCACTGGACGAAGATCCACCCGGACGGGGTCGGCGAGGTGTACGTCGTCGGCGTGGACCCCGCCGCGCAGGGCCTCGGCCTCGGCCGGGCCCTCACCGTGGCGGGCCTGCGCCACCTGCGCGACCGCGGCGTCCCCGAGTTCATGCTGTACGTCGACGAGTCGAACACCGCGGCCGTGCGCCTGTACGAATCGCTGGGTTTCGCTCGGTATGCCGTGGACGTGATGTACGGCGCGTAGCAGTCCTCGCCGGACGCCCGGCGGCCGTTCCGCATGGCGAATCCATCGCCGCGGCCTGCGGCGTTTACCCGCCGTCCATGCCCAGTCGAGGCAGTCTTTTTGACTTCGCCTGACCCGGTTCACCTGTCGTTCACCTTCTCCAGGGTGACTGGACACCTCCTCTGCCTAACTTCTCCCGCGACGGTGACCCCATGGGCCCGGACGATCCGCCGGCGCGCCGGCGGACGCGACGGGGCGGGTGGTCGGGTGAGACCAGAACGGGGGGCGCCGCCCGACGACTAAGAGGAGATTCGACCGGTGAAACACGGTTCTCGGTTGGCCGCCCTGGGCGGCGTGGTGGTCGCCGGGGCTCTCGCCCTGAGCGCGTGCGGCAGCGACGACAACACGACCGCCACCGCGAGCAACGCACCCACCGGCGACATCGACTGCGCCACCGGCACGATCAACGCGGCCGGGTCCAGCGCGCAGAAGAACGCCATGGAGGAGTGGGTCAAGCAGTACACGGCCGAGTGCTCCGGCACCCAGCTGAACTACAACCCCAGCGGGTCGGGCGCGGGCATCAAGGCGTTCACCGACGGCCAGGTCGCCTTCGCGGGATCCGACTCGGCGCTCAAGCCCGAGGAGGCCGCCGCCGCCAAGCGGCGCTGCCAGGGCGGCAACGCCGTCAACCTGCCGATGGTGGTCGGCCCGATCGCCGTGATCTACAACCTCGACGGCGTGGACGGTCTGCAGCTGTCCCCGCAGACCGTCGCCGGCATCTTCACCGGGAAGATCAAGAACTGGAACGACCCGGCGATCGCCGAGGAGAACCCCGGCGCCTCGCTGCCGAACACGCCGATCAAGCCGGTGTACCGGTCCGACGAGTCCGGCACCACGGAGAACTTCACCAAGTACCTCAAGGCGACCGCGCCCGACGTGTGGACCGCCGAGCCCGCCAAGAAGTGGCCGTCCATCGGGGCCGGGCAGGGCGCCGCCAAGTCCGACGGCGTCAGCAGCCAGGTGAAGAGCACCGCCGGCGCCATCTCCTACGTGGAGATGTCGTACGCGGAGAACCTGAAGCTGCAGACCGTCAAGATCAAGAACGGTGCCGGCGAGTACGTCGAGCTGTCGGCCGACAGCGCCTCCAAGGCCCTGGCGGGCGCCAAGCAGGTCGGCACCGGCAACGACGTCGCCCTCGAGCTCGACTACGCCACCACGACGCCCGGCGCGTACCCGATCGTCCTGGTGACCTACGAGATCGCGTGCGAGAGGGGACTGCCCGCCGAGCAGGCGAAGTTCGTCAAGTCCTTCCTCACCTACACCTCCAGCGCCGACGGCCAGAAGGTGCTGACCAGCGTGGGCTACGCGCCCGTCCCGCAGGAGGTGCTGAGCAAGGTGCAGGCGTCCGTCAAGGCCCTCTCCTGAGCCCCGAATCCAGCGACCGCAGCCCCGCCGCCGGCGACCTCGGCGGCGGGGCACGCCTGGGTTGCGCCGATGGGGTGCGCCGAAGTCCAGTGAAGGAGGAGTCCCCGTGACCACCGACACGGGCGTCAGCACGACCGCCGCGGCGGCCGGCGGCCGCGTCCGCGACGCGGCGATCGGCACCGGACGCGCCGGCGACAAGATCTTCGCCTCGGCCGCGCGGGGCTCGGGGATCCTCGTGCTGGCCCTCATGGCGGCCATCGCGGTCTTTTTGATCTGGAAGGCGATCCCCGCGCTGCAGAAGAACGAGGCCGCCTTCCTCACCAGCGAGGAGTGGAATCCCAACGCTCAGCCGCCGCGGTTCGGCATCGCCCAGCTCGCGTTCGGCACCGTGGTCTCGTCGCTGCTGGCGCTCGCCATGGCGACGCCGGTGGCGATCGGCATCGCGCTGTTCATCTCCTACTACGCGCCGCGGTCGGTGGCCGGGCCCCTCGGCTACCTGGTCGACCTGCTGGCGGCGGTGCCCAGCATCGTGTACGGGCTGTGGGGCCTGCTCGTGCTGGCGCCGCGCATGGAGGGCGTGAGCGGCTTCCTCAACTCCGCGCTCGGCTGGATCCCGCTGTTCGGCGGCGACAGCCCCGGCAAGAACTCGATCTTCACCGCGTCCGTGGTGCTGGCGATCATGATCCTGCCGATCATCTCGTCCATCTCCCGCGAGGTGTTCCTCCAGGTGCCGCGGGCGCACGTGGAGGCGGCGCTGGCGCTCGGCGCCACCCGCTGGGAGATGATCAAGCTGGCGGTGCTGCCGTACGGCCGGTCCGGCATGATCGGCGCCGCCATGCTGGGCCTCGGCCGGGCCATGGGCGAGACGATCGCCGTGGCCATGGTGCTGACGTTCGTGCCCGGCATCAACTGGCACATCCTCGAGGACGGCGGCACCACCTTCGCCGCCAACATCGCCAACAGCTTCGCCGAGGCCACCGAGACCGGCCGCGGCGCGCTCATCGCCTCCGGGCTGGTGCTGTTCGTCATCACCCTGATCGTCAACATGGCGGCGCGGGCCGTCGTCGCCCGCCGCAAGGAGGACGCGTGAGCACCCTGACGACCCCCTCCGGCGACCGGCCCGCGCTCGGCGGCTCGATCGGCGCGGTCTCCGCCGGACGCAAGATCAAGGACCGGATCGTCCAGGCGCTGGTGTACCTGGCGTTCGCGCTGGCCGTCGTGCCGCTGCTGTCGGTGCTGTGGACCGTGCTCTCCAACGGACTGGAGCGGCTGGACGGCACGTTCTTCTACTACTCCATGAACGGCGTCGGCGGACGCGACGAGGGCGGCGGCGCCTACCACGCCATCGTCGGCACCCTCGAGCAGGTCGCCCTCACCAGCGCGATCGCCGTGCCGATCGCCGTGCTGACCGCCGTCTACCTGGTGGAGTACGGGGGCGGCGGCCGGCTCGCGCGGGCGGTCGGATTCTTCGTCGACGTGATGACCGGCATCCCGTCCATCGTCGCCGGGCTGTTCGTGCTGGCGCTGTGGCTGCTCACCCTCGGGTTCGGCTTCTCCGGGTTCGCCGGGTCGCTGGCGCTGACCATCCTCATGATCCCCACGGTGGTGCGGGCCACCGAGGAGATGCTCAAGCTGGTGCCGAACGACCTGCGGGAGGCCTCCTACGCCCTGGGCGTGCCGCGCTGGCGCACGGTGTGCTTCGTCGTGCTGCCCACCGCGCTGCCCGGCATCGTCACCGGCGTCATGCTGGCCGTCGCCCGGGTCATGGGGGAGACCGCCCCGCTGCTGCTGACGATCTTCTTCACCAAGGCGATCAACACCAACCCGTTCGAGGGGCCCCAGGCCGCGCTGCCCACCTTCATCTGGGAGCAGGCCGGCGACCCCAACCAGGCGTCCATCGACCGGGCGTGGACCGGCGCGCTGGTGCTCATCCTGCTGATCATGCTGTTCAACCTGGGCGCGCGGCTGCTCGCGCGGATGTTCCGGACGGTGAGCCGCTGACCGTCCCGCCGGGCGGCGCCCCGACCGCGACCCCGCCGCGCGCCCCGACCGCGGCACGAGACCCGATAGGAGCGAATCCCCCATGGCCAAGCGGATCGAAGTGTCCGGACTGCACGCCTACTACGGCGGCGTCCACGCCATCGAGGACATCTCGATGACCATCGAGCCGCGCTCGGTGACCGCCTTCATCGGGCCTTCGGGCTGCGGCAAGTCCACGTTCCTGCGCACCCTCAACCGGATGCACGAGGTGATCCCCGGCGCCCGCGTCGAGGGCAAGGTGCTGCTGGACGACGAGGACCTCTACGGCCCGGACGTCGACCCGGTGGCGGTGCGGCGGGTGGTCGGCATGGTCTTCCAGCGGCCCAACCCGTTCCCCACCATGTCGATCTACGACAACGTGGCCGCCGGGCTGAAGCTGAACGGGGTGCGCCGCAAGAGCCGGCTGGACGACATCGTCGAGGAGTCGCTCAAGGGCGCCAACCTGTGGAACGAGGTCAAGGACCGGCTGAACAAGCCCGGCGCGGGACTGTCCGGCGGTCAGCAGCAGCGGCTGTGCATCGCCCGCGCGATCGCCGTGCAGCCGCAGGTGCTGCTGATGGACGAGCCGTGCTCGGCGCTGGACCCGATCTCCACGCTGGCGATCGAGGACCTGATCGCCGAGCTGAAGAGCCGGTACACGATCGTCATCGTCACGCACAACATGCAGCAGGCCGCCCGGGTCAGCGACCGCACCGCGTTCTTCAACATCGCCGGCGTCGGCAAGCCCGGCCGGCTCATCGAGATCGGCGAGACCAGCAAGATCTTCACCAAGCCCGAGCAGAAGGCCACCGAGGAGTACATCACCGGCCGCTTCGGCTGACCGGCGGGGCGCCCGGCCTGCGGGGCCGCCGGCCCGGGAGCGGTCGGCGCGCTCCTCGAGGGGCGCGCCGTGCCGCGAGGTCAGGACGAGGTCGCGACGGGGTCAGGAGCGGACGGGGGCGGGTTCTTCGGACTCCCCCGGGCGGTGGTCCGGAACGAAGCGGTAGCCGACGTTTCGGACCGTTCCGATCAGCGACTCGTGCTCGGCGCCGAGCTTGGCGCGCAGCCGCCGGACGTGCACGTCCACCGTGCGCGTGCCGCCGAAGTAGTCGTATCCCCACACCTCCTGGAGGAGCTGCGCGCGTGTGAAGACCCGCCCCGGATGCTGGGCGAGGTACTTCAGCAGCTCGAACTCCTTGAAGGTCAGGTCGAGCACCCGGCCGCGCAGCCGCGCGGTGTAGGTGGCCTCGTCGATGGTCAGATCGCCGCTGCGGATCTCCCCCGGCACGTCGTCGGCCTCGGCCGCGGCCGCCGCGCGGCCCACCGCCAGCCGCAGCCGCGCCTCCACCTCGGCGGGGCCCGCAGTCTGCAGCAGAACGTCGTCCAGCCCCCACTCGGGGCTCAGCGCGGCCAGGCCGCCCTCGGTGACGACCGCGAGCAGGGGGCAGTCCAGCCCGGTCGTCCGCAGCAGCCGGCACAGGCTCTTGGCCTGCACGAGGTCGCGGCGGGCGTCGACGATCACCACGTCGGCGGGCGGAGCGTCGATCAGCGCGGACGCCTCCGCCGGGGCGACGCGCACCGAGTGCAGCAGCAGCCCCAGCGCGGGCAGGACTTCATCGGAGGGTTCCAACGCGTTGGTCAGCAAGAGCAGGTTGCTCAAGTGCCGCCTCCTCGCCCATAAAAACGACAAGGATCCAGGCTCGCGACCCTCCGCCCCGGCCCTGCCGCCGGACTGGAGGCGGGTGGCCAAGGCGTTCGTACGAACTCCACGGCCCCATCGCCCGGATCCCTAACCACTCAAGAATATCCGAGGGGGCCTCGGCGGCAACGGCGAACCGATGCCCGCCCGGCCGGCGACGGCCGCGGGATGGAATCATCGGTGCCGGGAACGCATGTCCTCGCGGAACTCGACGGCTGGTGACCATGGCCAAGGGAACGATCAGGTACTGGGCGGCGGCGAAGGCGGCGGCCGGGGTGGAGCAGGAGCCCTACGAGGCCGCGACCCTGGCCGAGGCGCTCGCCGCGGCGGCCGGGCGGGACGGCCGCGGCGCCGACTTCCGGCGGGTGCTCGCCCGCAGCTCGTACCTCATCGACGGCGACCCGGTCGGCGCCCGGCCCCACGAGACGGTGACGCTGCCCGAAGGCGGCGTCGTCGAGGTCCTCCCGCCGTTCGCGGGCGGCTGACCCGCGGCGTCCCGCCGGGGGCGTACGCGGGCGCTCCGCGAAGTCATTCCGCAGAGCGACGGGACGCACCACGGACAAACGGCATTATCGTGGGGCGACCGTACCGCCTGCCCCCGCGCGGGGACCCGAGGAGAGGCATGCGCAAGCTACTGGTTGTATTGCTCTTCCTGGCCGTGGTCGTGGGCGTGCTCGGCGCCATCGCCGATCCCATCGCCCGCAACCGCGCCGAGGACGAGATCGGCCGGCGGGTGGCGGCGCAGTACGACCTGTCCACGCCCCCCGAGGTCACCTTCCACGGCTTTTCCTTCCTGCTGCAGGCCCTCACCGGCGAGTACAAGGGCATCGACGTCGACCTCGGCCGCTGGACCGAGCGCGGCGTCACCGTGCACGACGTGAAGATCGAGATGCGCGGGGTGGAGGCGCCGCTGTCCGAGCTCGCCAAGGGGTCCGCGGCCGACGTCACCGCGCGGACGGCGACGGCCTCGGCGGTGGTGCCCTACGACGTGATCAGGAAGCGGGCGCCGCGGGAGGTGCGGCGCATCGCCCCGCACGGCGACGACCTCGAAGTCGAGCTGGCCGGGTCGATCGCGGGCTTCCCGGTGTCCGGCAGCGCCGTCCTGCGGGTCAAGCCGACCTCCCGCGGCATCGCGATCTCGCCGGTGTCGGTCGGGGCCGGCGGCGGCCTGCAGGTGCCGCTCGGCGTGCTGCGGCAGCAGCTCACCTGGACCGTGCCGGTCACCGAGCTGCCCGTCGGCTCCCGGATCAGTGAGATCGAACCGACGGCGAGCGGTCTGCGCGTGGCCGCGACCGCCGAGAACGTCCGGCTCAACGACCTGCGCAACAGCTGAACGCCGCCCGCCGCCGGTCCGGATGAACCGATGAGGGACCCGGGACGTGAAGGTGGTGTGGGTCCCACGGCGGATGAGGGGTTGCTGCGCGCCCTCTACAGAGAGCACGGTGGTCCCCTCCTCGGCTACGTCCTGAGGCTGACCGGCGGGGACCGCACACAGGCGGAGGACGTCGTCCAGGAGACGCTGCTGCGCGCATGGCGGCACCCGGAGGCGCTGGTGGGGCGCCCCGTGCGGCCGTGGCTGTTCACGGTGGCGCGTAACCTGGTCGTGGACGCCCACCGCGCCCGCCGCGCCCGTCCGCCCGTGACCGACATCGACGAGCAGGCCGCCGCCACCGCCGGGTCGGACGACATCGACCGGGCGCTGGAGTCGTGGACGGTGGCCGAGGCGCTGGCCGACCTCAGCCCGCAGCACCGGGCCGTGCTGGTGGAGACCTACTACCGGGGCCGGTCGGTCGCCGAGGCGGCCGAGGCGCTCGGCATCCCGCCCGGCACCGTGAAGTCCCGGACCTACTACGCGTTGCGGGCGCTCAAACTCGCATTGGAGGAGCGGGGGTTGGCGCCATGAACGAGTGCGCGCAGGCGCGGGCGGCGCTCGGCGTGTACGTCGTCGGCGCGATCGACGCCGCCGAGCGCGGCCGGCTGGAGGCGCATCTGGAGACCTGCCCGGCCTGCCGGGACGAGCTGGCCGGGCTGGCCGGGCTGCCCGCGCTGCTCGGCCGGGTCGACGAGACGCAGATCACGCAGGCCGCGGGCCCGCCGCCGGAGCTGCTCGACTCGCTGCTGGCGCGCGCCGCCGAACAACGGAAGGGACCGCTCCGCCGCCTCGCGGGCGGGACGGGGCGCCTGCGGTGGGCGCCGCTGGCGGCGGCCGCGTGCCTGATGTTCCTGGCGGGCATGCTGTTCGGCGGCCTGGTCAGACCGTTCGGCGACGGACGCCCCGCGGCCGAGCGGACGGTCACCGCCGTGCCCCGGCCGACGGACGCGACCCCGCCCGCCGTGCGGCTGGCCGCCTCCGACCCGCGCTCGAAGATCGACGCGTACGTGATGCTCTACGACAAGAAGTGGGGCACCAAGGTGGAGCTGTACCTGGCCGGGGCGCCGCGCGGGGCGCGCTGCAAGTGGTACGCGGTGGCCAGGGACGGCCGACGCGACCCGCTCGGGAGCTGGTACGTCGCCTACGGCAAGGGATACGGCCGGTACGACGCCTCCACGATGTTCCGGCGCGAGCAGATCTTCTCGTTCGAGATCGTCACGGTGCAGGGGAGGCCGATCCTGACCGTCCGGGCGTGACCGCCCGCCCGCGGGGTCCGGGTGCGGCGGAAGAACCGGGGCCGTGCGACGGTTGTGTCGTGACGATGTCCGTCGAGGGAGCCGTGGCCGCGGCGGCGGTGCTGGCGGCCGCCGCCGTGATCGGGCTGGTCCGGCGGCGGCGCGACGGCGTGTTGCGCGCGAGGAAGGGGGCCGGGCGGGTGGACGAGCGTCTCGGGGCCGCCGATCTCGGGGCGGAGCTCGGCGAACGCGCCACGCTGGTGCAGTTCTCGTCGGCGTTCTGCGCCCCCTGCCGCGCCACCCGCCGGATCCTGGGCGAGGTGGCCGCCATGGTCGACGGCGTCGCGCACATCGAGATCGACGCCGAGAGCAACCTCGACCTGGTGCGCCGCCTGGGCGTGGTGCGCACCCCCACGGTGTTCGTGCTGGACGCGTCCGGTCGCGTCGTGCGCACCGCCACCGGGCAGCCCCGCAAGGCCGACGTGATCGCCGCTCTGGGCGAGGCCATCCCGTGACCGCGGCCCCGACTGTGTACTGAAGGTCACGTTCCCTGTTGTTTTCGTGAGCGACACGGCGCTGACCTGCGTCAAAAGAGATGTCACTGTCTCGACAGCCGAGACAGATGTGACAGGGCGCCGATCGGCGGCTTACCATCGCTTCGTGCGTTACCGGACAGAGCAGCTGCTCACGAAGCGTCGCGCGGTCGACTTCTGCCGCGTGGCCACCGCGCTCTGTCGTCTGGCCTGAGGCATCCAAGCCCACATCCGCCCCCGAGCGCTCCACTGGATCTCGTTCGACTCGTCGTACGCACGCCTCCTCTTCCGCCGGGAGCACCCCGATGCAGGTTGACCCGCGTGGGCAGCGTTGGGCCGCAGCCGTCACCACGGTGGTGCTGGTCGCGGTGTTGGTGACCGCGAACGTGTGGTTGCTCGCCTTCCAGGCCGCGGTGTTCGCCATCGCGACGCTGTTCGGAGTGCGACGGAGCCCGTATGCGCTGCTCTTCCGGCTGCTGGTGCGTCCCCGGCTGGGCCCGCCACGGGAACTGGAGCCCGCCGGTCCGCCTAGATTCGCTCAGGGCGTAGGCCTGGCCTTCGCCCTGGTCGGAACGGCCGGGTACGCCACGGGGATCGGATGGCTCGGCATGGGCGCGACCGCCTGCGCGCTGGCCGCGGCGTTCCTGAACGCGGCGTTCGGGTTCTGCCTCGGCTGCGAGATGTACCTGCTGGTCCACCGTTTCATTTCGAAGATCCGCTCCGACAGGGAGGTTCCCGCATGAGCCGTTCCGACGTCCTGGTGGACGCCGACTGGGTGGAGGCCCACCTCGACGACCCCGGCCTGGTCCTGGTCGAAGTCGACGAGGACGTGTCCGCCTACGACAAGGGCCACATCCGCGGCGCCGTCAAGATCGACTGGAAGACCGAGCTGCAGGACCCGGTCCGCCGCGACTTCGTGGACAAGACCGGCTTCGAGCAGCTGCTGTCGGACAAGGGCATCGCCAACGACGACCTGGTGATCCTCTACGGCGGCAACAACAACTGGTTCGCCGCCTACGCGTACTGGTACTTCAAGCTGTACGGCCACGAGAAGGTCCGCCTGCTCGACGGCGGCCGCAAGAAGTGGGAGCTGGACTCCCGCGAGCTGGTGACCGACGTGCCGCAGCGCCCGAAGACCGAGTACAAGGCCAAGGAGCAGAACCTGGCCATCCGCGCGTTCCGCGACGAGGTCGTCGACGCGATCGGCACGAAGAACCTCATCGACGTGCGCTCGCCCGACGAGTTCACCGGCAAGCTGCTGGCCCCCGCGCACCTGCCGCAGGAGCAGGCGCAGCGGCCCGGCCACGTGCCGACCGCGCGCAACATCCCGTGGTCGAAGGCGGCCAACGACGACGGCACCTTCAAGTCCGACGAGGAGCTGCGCAAGCTCTACACCGAGGCCGGCGTGGACCTGTCCAAGCCGGTCATCGCCTACTGCCGCATCGGTGAGCGCTCGTCGCACACCTGGTTCGCCCTGCACGAGCTGCTGGGCCTTCCCGACGTGAAGAACTACGACGGCTCCTGGACCGAGTACGGCTCGCTGGTCGGCGTGCCGATCGAGCTCGGCGAGGCCAAGTAACACCCCCGGCCGAGACCGACTCGGCCGCGACCAGACCGCCCGAGCCGCGCGGCGGCCGTGCCCGCCGTGTCCCGGAGATGTGGAGGAACCCATGACCACCCAGGGCTGCGCAGCGCCCGCGCAGACGGCGCATCTGCCCGCCACCGTCGACCTTTCCAACGAGGCCGTCATCCAGGGCAAGGTGGTGACCCGTGACGGCGCCCCCGTGAGCAGCGCCTACGCCCGCCTGCTGGATTCGACGGGCGAATTCACCGCCGAGGTCGTCACCGGCGACGAGGGCGTGTTCCGGTTCTTCGCCGCCGACGGCGACTGGACCATCCGCGTGCTCGCCGCGGGCGGCGTGAGCGTCGACACCACCGTGACCGCCAAGACCGGCCAGGTGGCCGCGGTCGAAGTCGCCATCTGAGTCCGGCCGGGTCGCAAGCGATCTCCAGGACCCCGACGTCAGCCCAGGCGGGACGTCGGGGTCCTCGGCTTTTCAGGCGCCGGACCCCGGGGCGCCCGGCTGGGCGGGCGGACCGCCCGGCTGCTGCGGCGAGGGGAAGGGCTGCGGCGCCGCGCCCGGCTGGGGCTGCTGCGGCAAGGCGGGACCCCCGGGCCCCTTGCCCTGTGCGGCACGAGCGAAGTCCTTCCAGGACGGGCCCCGGTTGGTCGCGTAGGCGACGGCGCACCCGGCCAGCGCGACCGCCGCGAATCCGAACGCCATGACGAACGACATGGCGATCCTCGTGCCGGCCTCGTTCCGGGCGATACCCGATTCCCGGATGGCCTGCTCGCGGTAGTAGCACCCCAGGTCGGTGTCCCGGCCCGTTCCGCAGTTCGGATCGTCGCCTTCCCACTCAGCCGTGGCGGCCACCAATGTGATGAACGCGAAGACCCCGCAAAGGATCACGGAGATGATTGACAATGCGGCGCAAACGCCGGCCCCATGGCTTTTCGGCGGAACGTTCATGCCAGGGCAGATTACCGACGGTCTGATTTTGGGTCATCCCGCGTTTCGGTAGCATCCACGGGATGCCCGAACTGTCCGCGCGTTCCCCCATTCTCCTGCCGTGGGCGACGCTCAAGCTCGCGGCGCGGTTCGCCCTGCCGCTCGCGCTGTGGTTCACCGTCGGCGAGTTCCTGCGGTACGGGGTGATGTACGGCGGCTACCGCCTCGGGCACCTCAAGGGCGCCGCGGCCTCGATCGCCCCGCTGATGACGGTCAGCCTGCTGGTGATGATCTCCCTGACGGTCGCGGTGGCGATGGTGCACTGCGTCCGGGAAGGGCTGGACGTCGTGTACGCCCGGCGGCCGAGCGGCGACCTCACGCCGTGGGCGGTGGGCAACCAGGAGTCGATGGTCGAGGCCCTCAGCCGGGCCATCCTGCCGTTCATGGTGTTCTACACGGCGTGGGGCCTGCACAGCGAGGACGCCCGGGAGTTCGTCAACATGGCGCAGAGCCGGGGGTTCGCCGAGGGCGGGCTCGACGGCCAGCTCGAGGGCCTGGGCATGCTCATCACCCTCGAACGGCACGTGCCCCTGGCCATCGGCCTGACCGGGGGGTTCTTCGTCCTCAAGGTGGCGTTCGAATGGCTCGTGCAGCGGCGGCTGACGGGCTCCACCGCCGTCCTGCTCGCCTTCCTGGAGATCAATTTCGCCCTGTTCGGCATCTTCACCATCGACCACCTGCGCAACGAGGCGGGCGACTGGATCGCCGACCGGCGCGCCTGGAGCTGGGTCGAGCAGGTCATCGGCGACGGCCTGGAGCTGTGGGATCCGTTCAAGCACGCCGTGCTCGGCTCGCTGATCTGGCTGGTGATCGCCGGCGTGGTGCTGGGCCTGGACGCCCGGGACGAGCAGGTCGTGCTCGGCCGCGGCCGCACGGCCCGGCGGATCGCCCGCGCGGGCGGCGTCGGCCGGACCGGCAGCCCCCGGGAGATCGCCACCCGCGGCATCCGGGAGCTGTGGCTGCCCGCCTGGTACGGGCTGCGGCTGGTGCGCCGGTCCGGCGTGGTGCCGTTCGGGGTGTTCTGCGTGCTGTTCACGGGGCTGGACGTCGCCGAGCGGCTGGCGCGGCGGCAGGTCTACGAGCTGGTCGGCGCGCATCCGGCGGTCTGGTGGGTGCCGCGCCTCACGCTCATCGGCTTCGGCACCGCCCTGGTCTTCCAGATCCTGCGGATCTGCCTGCTGGCGGCCGCGTTCAACCTCGTGCTGGCCAGGGTCACGATGCGAACCGCAGCGAAGGCAGCGGTCCCTTCGGGTGGGACGCCGCCGACGGCAGAACTTCCAGCGTCACCGTCTCGGCCTTGACCCGGGGCACCACGCCCCGCACGACGATCATCGCGGTGGCGCCGGCGCGGGGCGGGGACGACGGCAGCGCCGTCGCGCTCCAGATCCGCCCCTCGGCGTCGCGCAGCCGGTAGGTCATCCCGCTCGAGCCGACGGCCTTGGCGCCGGCGGGCGTCAGCGGCCTGATCGCCACCACCATCCGCACCTCGGCCGCGTCCGGCTGCGGGTTGAGCGGCGCCGGGCCGACCGTCCGCCGGACGAACAGCCACCGGGTCTCGGCGAGCGTGCCGACCTTGCCCTTGGCCACCACGGTCGGCTTCTCCGGACGCTCCAGCCGCTCCTGGATGTTGCGGGTGTCGTCCAGCCAGCGCACCCCGATCAGCGCGGGCAGCAGCGCCGCCAGCGCCATCGCCTCGAGGAACCGCCGATCACCGGGCCGCGGCCGTCGCCGCGACCGCCCCGCCCGCTCGTCCGACGCGTCGTCCGCCCGGTCGGCGGACGCCCCGTCCGACCGCCCGGGCTGCGGCTCGGTGCGTTGGTCGCCGGACTGCCGGGGCGGCTCGCCGGCGCCGATCGTCGCCTGGTCGGACGGCCGTCCCGCCCCGGCCGCGCCGCCGGCGTCCTCGCCTGGCCGCCCGGCCCTGCGGAGCGATGCCGCGTTCCTGCTGTACCGTCCCATCACGGGCCCGGTCGGAGGGTCCGGACGGGTCTGTTCGAGCGGGTTCGGCTCGTGCGGCCCGTGCGCGGGCGGGGGCGAAGACCACGGTGCCGTCATCGTGCCGCCGCCCGCAGGTCGTAGCCGTCGACGGCGCGGCGGACGAGCTCGTCGGCGCGCGCCCGGGTCAGTCCGAGGTCGATCTCGGCGGCGGCCGACAGCTGCGGCAGCAGCCCGCCCTCCCCGAGGACCAGCCGCGCCCCCGCCAGGCGGCGCGGCGGAAGCTCGAAGACGTACACGACCGTGTCCCAGATCATCGGCTGGAAGGTCGGAGGGAAGTCCTGCGCGGCCGTCCGCCTCGGGCCGTCCCGGTAGACGTAGCCGCCGGGCGTCTCCAGGCGCACCCACCGCAGCGCGAGCGGCTCGCGCACGCTCGTCCCGCGGACGCGGACCACCAGGTAGACGCCGTCGGTGCGCACCGGCGCCGCGGTCGGCGCCACGGACGAGGCCCGCAGCGAGCGCGCGGCCTCCACCCGATGGACCTGGACGCGGAACCGCGGAGTGGCCACGACCTGGCCGATCCGGCCCGTGCTGCGGATCGGGTCCAGCAGCGTCTCCTCCACCTTCGGCTTCCGGTCGTACAGCCACATCGCGGCGGCCAGCAGCGCCGTGCCGACGACCGCGGCGCCCCCCTTGACGAGCAGCCTGCCCGCGTTCATGAGCGCGCCACCCGCAGGGTGAGCCGTCCGGCCAGGGCGTCGCCCTTCTCCGCCTGCAGCCGCCAGCGGAACGAGGTGTCGGTGAAGCCCCTGTCGAACTTCCACTTGCGCAGGCCCACGGTGAAGGTGGCGGGGGAGTCCTGCGGTCCGAGCCGCCACTGCGCGGCCGCCTCCACGGGCAGGCCGGGCTGCACCACGTCGGTCGGCGCACCGGCCGCGGTGCCCTCCACCTCGTCCGGCCGCAGCCACGTGCCCTTCGCGGTGCGGGCCGCCACGCCGTCGGCGAACCCGCCGCGGCCCAGCGTGGCCGTCTCCTTCCCCTTGTTCACCACGCGCAGGCGCACCACGATGCGCCGCTGCGGCGTCTTGTCGAACACTCCTTGCACGGTGGCGATCCGGGCGTCGCGCACGGTCACGTCGAACCAGCCCAGGTCGATCGGCTTGCCCGGCGCCTTGCCCGGCTCCTGGGGTGTCTCCTTGAGCCCGCCCGTCGCCCACAGCACCGACGCCAGCACCGCGACCGCGCCGACGGCGGACGCGGGCAGGAGCCGGCGGCGCCGCGCCGGTTCCGGAGACGTCCGCGGCGGTGGCGGCGACATGGGGGGTTCCACCCGCCCGATGCTAATCCCGGGCCCCGACATGGGAGGCGACGGTCCGAGCGCCGGTCAGCGGAAACGGCGTCCCGCGCCGTCGCCGTCCCCCGGAGTGGTGACGGCGCGTCCGGGACGCCAGCGCCGACGGCGGCCGAGCGGGATCAGCATGCCCCCGGCCACCACGATCCCCGACAGCGCCAGGGCGCCGCCGGCGATGCTCAGCGCCAGGTTGCGCGTGAGGGGGTCGGGCTTCTCCGGCATGACGATCTTGACGGGGGCGACCGCGCCCGCGGCGGGCCCGGTGCCGCCGGACGGGGCGCCGCCGGAGATCACGGCGGTCACCGCCTCGTACGGGTTGACCATGCCGGCGCCGCTGCCCGGGCCCTTGCTGCCCTCGGCGGTCTGCTCGATCCGCTGCTTGATCTGCGCGGGCGTGAGGTCGGGATGGGCCTCCTTGATCAGCGCGGCGACCCCCGCGACGATCGGGGTGGCGAAGCTCGTGCCGTCCTTGACGGCATAGGTGCCGTCCGGCGCGGTGGTGACGATGTCCTTGCCCGGCGCGATCACCGACACCGGGGTGTTGGGGTTGGAGAATTGGGTGATCTGGCCGCTCTGGTCGACGGCGCCCACCGAGATCACGCCCGGGTAGCCGCCGGGGTACATCGGCTCGGGCGTGCCGCCGTTCTTGGGGTCCACGTTGCCGGCCGCGGCCACGACGACGATGCCCGCGGCCAGGGCGCGCTGCACGGCCGCGCGCAGGCGCGGATCGTCGGAGATCGACTGCGTGGAGACGTTGATGACGTCGGCCTTCAGCTTGATCGCGGCCTCGATGCCCTTCGCGGCCAGACCGCTGTCGATGTTGGCCGCCTGGTTGGCGAACTTGATCGGAATGATCTGGGCGTCCGGAGCGACCCCGTAGAACGGGCTGACCCCGCGCTTGGCGGCGATGATCCCGGCGACCCAGGTGCCGTGGCCGACGCAGTCGCGCGGGGTCGTCTTGGTGAGGTCGACGCCGGGCAGCACGCGCCCGGCCAGCTGCGGGTTCTCCGCGGTGACGCCGCTGTCGATCACGGCGACCCGCACCCCGCGCCCGGTCGCCTTCTCGTGCGCCGCCCTGATGTTGAGGATCTGCTGGGCCCACGGCTCCTGGACGATCTGCTGGCGGGTCAGCGAACCGCGCTCGGGCCGGCACTGCGGCGCGGACGCGGCCGGCGCCGCGTGGGCCGCCGTGGTGGGCAGCATGGTCGCGAGCCAACCGGCCAGCACGGTGACCGCCGTCCATCTCATGGCCACGCCTCCAGCGCGTCGTCCTGTCGTTCCCGGCCGACTTCTCAGACTCGTGAGGTCGCCGTGTCGTTCCCGGCAGATTCTCAGACTCTAGAGGACGACTCCGGGTGTCAATTTGCGTGATTCACCATGTGGTGTGTTCTCGGAAACGGACATGGCCTACGCTGTGTGACAGCCCGGTGGGTTCCCGTTGCGGCGGGACCCGTCGACGCGGCCGCGGGCGGCACGCTCGTCCGGTCTTCCCCTCGCTACCGGCGTGCGAAGGACTGATGCAGTTGACCCTCGACATCAACCCGCAACGCATCGCGCAACACGGCAAGGAACTGCGGAGCGACATCATTCCCGCCCTCGAGAAGGTCACCGAGACGCTGAACGCCGACGGCGTCTACAACCTCGAAGGCGGATCGTTCAGCATCACCATGACCATGGCGGCCATGGCTTACCCGGGCGCCCTGCAGTTCGCCTTCGAGGACCTGCGCACGCATCGGGAGATGCTCGACCGGTTCGCCTCGGGCATCGAGACGACCGCCAAGAACTACCAGGCGGCCGAAGAGAACAGCACCGTCAAGAAGGCATGACGGCCCGCCGACACGGCACGGCCTGAGGGCAGCCCACCGACCCACGGAAGGGGTGAGGCATGAGCACGCTCGCGCTGTCCGACAGCATGATGAACATCGCCACCACCGAGGCGACCGCGGCGTCCGTCCTGCTGCCGCCGGCCATGATGATCAGCTTCGAGTTCAAGTTGTCCACCGGCAAGGCGGTCGAACTCGACAAGGCCGGACAGGAGTGGCGCAAGGCCGCCGACCAGATCGAGCAGCTGTGCAACGACCTGCGCAAGAGCGTGTCGGCCATCCCTCAGCAGGACTGGTCGGCTGAAGACCGTCCCCGGTACGAGGCCAAGGTGCAGGAGTTCTGCGCCCAGCTTGCCGTGCTGCAGACGCTGTGCATGGCCATCGGCATCACCCTGACCGTCCTCGCCTACGCGCTGATGGCGTACGCGGTGTTCGCCGTCGCCATGGGCACGTTCCTGGCCGCGCTCGCCGCCGCCGCGGCCATCGCGATCGCCACGGTCGTCGGGTCCGGTGCGTACGCCGGCATGCTCACCACCGCCGGCACCTGCCTGACGATCACACATGTGGCCACCGCGATCCTGGCCGCCGCCGGGCAGATGGGCGCCGCGGTGTTCGCCGGCGGCAGCGCGCTGTCCGCCGTCGTCGAGGCCGGCCGCGGCAACAAGCAGGCGCTCGCCGACTTCATGCAGGCGCAGGCCACCGGCGCGGGCGCGGCGCTGGCCAACCTCGGACAGAACGCCGCCAACGCGGGCCTGGCCTGGCTCAACCGCAACCCGAAGGTCAACAGGCCGCTGCAGGAGATCGACCTGGACGCCGACCGCAACTACGACCGCACCTGGAACATCGGCGGCGGCGCCAAGATCCAGACCACCGGCGGCAGCGAGCACGAGTTCGGCGTCCACACCAAGTACGGCGACCGCGGCTGGCAGGGCGTCGACGGCGAGTACAAGTACACCAGCCCCACCGGCGTGAACGTCGGCGGCAAGGCCGGCTGGGAAGAGGACAAGGACGGCAACAACATCTTCTCCGGCGGCATCAACGGCGGATACGAGAACGAGGCCACCGGCATCGGCGGCTCCGGCGGCGTCGAGGGCAGCTACAACACCGGCACCGGCGGCTGGACCGGCAAGGGCGAGGTCAGCGGCCAGTGGCAGGGCGGCGACGTCTACAAGCAGCAGCACGAGTACACCAACGACGGCCAGGGCAAGGGCGAATGGAAGCACAAGACCGAAACGGCCGTCGGTGACAGCGAGCTGCCGCCGTGGGACCTGGTATGAGCCTGTACGACAACGCGGCCCTCGCGTACCGGGAAGCCGGAGAGCAGCGGCACTTCCACATCCTGCGCCCTGACGACGGCGCGCTGCTCGCCAACGTGACGCAGGTCGTCGGACCGGAGCCCAAACGCGGGCTGAAGCGCTTCTTCTCGGCGTCCCCGGACCGCTCCCGCGCCGTGGTGCGCGCGGACGCCCCCGACGGCACGCAGCTGTTCTTCGTCGACCGCGCCGAAGGGCAGGAGATGTCGGCTCTCGAGCCGCCCTGCGCCGTCGTGGCGCCCGACGGACGGCTGATCGGGCGCGTCGTGCACAACGCGGCGGCGTTCGCGCAGAGCTTCCTCGAAGGCATGCGCGCCGTGCCGGGCGGGCGCAGCACCGTGCAGCAGGCGCACCGGCTGCTCGACGCCCAGGACCGGCCGTTGTGCGACGTCACCTGGGAGCCCATCCAAAGCGGCGGCCACCTGGAGAGCTTCATCGGCGGCAAGAACTGCGTCTACACCGACGCCAACGGCACGCAGCTCGCCCGGTTCGAAGGCGGCGTGCTGCGCCTGTCCTTCCAGTTCCCGGAGCCGCTGCGCACCCTTCTCATCGCGTCGCCGCTGGCCTTCGCCCTGATGACCGACCTCTGAAGGGACGAACGGACCGCCCGCGGGTCGTCCCCGCGTTCGCGCATGCCGCAGCGCGCGCCGCGATCTCCTCCCGGGACCAGGGCATCAGCCCACCCTCTTCGCCGCGTCCGGCGCGGCCGCCGAAGACTTCGGCACCGTCAAGAAGGTCTGATTCTGGGGAGGGCGGAGCCGTGACCGCGTATAACTCGTACAACACCCTGATGGGAGTGGCGCAGCTGGAGACCGACGCCGCCCAGTTCGCGCTGCCGCCCGCCGTGGTGATCGGCTTCAGTTCCGGTCGGCCAAGGGCACCCCGCTCCCCCGGAGACGGCCGGTCAGAAGTGGGACAGTGACGCATGTTCAATGAGCCGGTGGTGCATGTCGAGCAGACCTCGGTGCACCTGAACTTCCAGCTCAGAAACGCTCAAGGCGCCGTGCTCGCCACCGCTGTGCAGACGGTGGGGCAGAAGAAGAGCGGCTTCGCGCGGTGGCTCGGAGCCGCTCCGTCGACGACCAGCGGCCGGGCCGCCCTCGTGGTGAGTCGCCCGGACGGCGCGCCGCTGTGCTTCATCGACCGGCCCGACCACCAGCCCCCGCCGGGAATGGGCGGGCGGCACCTTCCGCCCGTCTTCGTGGTGGCCCCCAACGGTGCGTTGTTCGGGCAGCTCACCGACTCCAAAGAAGGGTTCCAGGGACGCATCGGCCTCGGAGCGCTGCAACTCCTCGACCCGAACAATCAGCTGCTCTGCACTCTGGCCGTCACCAGATCCGACCAGCGGGGTTTCACGCCGGTGGAGGGATCGTCCGGCGGAGTCGCGAGCGACGGAAAACGCGAATGGTCCGTCAACGACCCCGCCGGAAGGACGATGGCGACCCTCGCCTGGAACGGCCGTTTCCGCGGCGGCGGCACCTACACCCTGCGATTGCACTGCCAACTCCCGGAGCCGCTCGCCACACTTCTAGAGATGACCCCTGTCGCCATCACTCTCAGGCAGTCCGGCTGAACGGCCCCCTCGTGCCGATCTGACCTGCTCATCCGCACTCGGAGCCGCGCCGGGACGCCGAGGAGCAGACGGCCTGACGGCCAACAACTCGACAGCGCGCATACGGAAAGACCCCCGGGACCTCTTGGTCTCGGGGGTCTTTCTCTGCTGGGCGCGTTCAGCGGGGGCCGCCGGGACGGCCGGGGCCGCGGTACTGCTCCATGGCCTCCTTGGCGCGCTGCTGCTGGACCCCCAGTTCGCGGGCCAGTTCGCGCATCTGCCCCGCGAAACCATTGGCGATCTTGTCGAGGGAGGCGAGGGCGGCCGACGGGTCGATCGCCTGCTTGGGGTCGTCGGACATCTTGAACATGGAGGAGCTGGCCTCCTGCACCTGCTTCTGCAGGTCCTGGGAGGCCGCGTTGACCGCCTTGCGGATCTCCTCCGCCAGCTCCACGGCGGGCAGCCGCAGGGCGCGCGGGTCCAGGTTGAGGGCGGTCAGCCCGCCCTCCATGCGGTACTCGGCGGTGATCCGGCCCTCGGCCGCCTCCCCCTTCCCGACGGCTTCGTTGATGCGCTCCCGCATCTTGGTGAAGTCGCCCATGGTCTTTTCCATATCGCGCTGGAAGCGCTCGAAGCCTTCACCGAGGCTGAATTCCGCCATTTGTTCGTTCGCCTTTCCTGCGGGTCACGGAGGTCGGGGACGGGACCGCCGGGCGCGGGGCCCCGTCCCGGGAGCCGTGTCGCGGCGCCGCCGACGCCGCGACACGGCCGCTCGGTCACTCCTGGTGGGCGGTCTGGATCAGGCGCGTGCCGGTGCGGCGGTCGATGAAGTGGCCGCGGCCGACCGGCAGCGGCTGCCCCTTGATGTTGCCGAGCAGCACGCCCTCGTCCTTGTTGCCGGACATGATCAGGGCGGGCGACCCCATCTCCTTGATCCGCTGCAGCACCGGGTCGTACATCGCGCGTCCGGCGCCGCCGAACGCCCGCGCCACGATCAGGTGCAGCCCGATGTCGCGGGCCTGCGGCAGCAGCTCCACCAGCTGGGCCAGCGGGTTGCTGGACGTGGCGACCAGGTCGTAGTCGTCCACGATCAGGTACAGGTCCGCGCCCGTCCACCAGGACCGGTCGCGCAGCTGGTCGGGGGTGAGGTCGGCGGGAGGAAGCCGCTGCTGCAGCGCCCCGACGACGTCCTTGATCAGGCTCCCGGCGGCCGCCGAGGACGCCGCGTACCCGATGCGGTGCTCGGTGTTGGCCGCGTCCAGCAGCGACCGGCTGTAGTCGATGAAGATCATCCGGGCCTTGTCCGGCCCGTACCGGTCGATGATCCCCTTGGTGATCAGCCGGAGCAGGTTGGACTTGCCGCACTCGGTGTCGCCGATCACCAGGAAGTGCGACTCCGCCGAGAAGTCCAGGTAGACCGGCGACAGGGAGTCCTCGTCGATGCCGATCGGGATGCGGCTGCCCGTCTCGTTCGGCGACGGCAGCTCGGACGCCGGCAGGAGCGACGGCAGCATCCGCACCTTGGGCGCCCCCGGGTGGTGCCAGTTCGTCGCGATCGCGTCGACCAGCTTCTTGACGCCGTCGGCGAGGCTGTCGGCGTCGGACTGGCCGTCCAGGCGCGGCAGCGCGGTCAGGAAGTGGTGGCCCTCGCGGGTCAGGCCGCGGCCGGGACGCCCCTCGGGCACGTTCGCCGCCAGCTTGCGGTCGATCTCCGAGTCGTAGGGGTCGCCGAGCCGCAGCTCCAGCTTGGTGCCGAACAGGTCCCGGATGTTCATCCGGAACTCCGACCACTTGTTGACCGTGGCGATCACGTGGATGCCGTAGCCCAGGCCGCGCGCGGTCAGGTCCGTGATGACCGGCTCGAGGTTCTCGTAGTCCTGGCGCAGCGTCATCCAGCCGTCCACGACCAGGAACACGTCGCCGTACCCGTCGCCGCTGATCTCACCGGAGGCGCGCATCCGCCGGTACGTGGCCATCGAGTCGATGCCTCGCTCGGCGAACTCGCGCTCGCGCCGCTCCAGCAGCGAGGTGACCTCGGCGACGGTGCGGCGCACCCGGTCGGCGTCCAACCGGTTGGCGATGCCGCCGACGTGCGGCAGCCCCTCGAACGCGCTCAGCGTGCCGCCGCCGAAGTCCAGGCAGTAGAACTGCACCTGCTGCGGCGTGTGCAGCAGCGCCAAGGAGGCGATCAGCGTGCGCAGCATGGTGGACTTGCCGGTCTGCGGGGCGCCGCCGATGCCGACGTTGCCGGCCGCGCCGGACAGGTCCACGTACATCGGGTCGCGGCGCTGCTCGAACGGCTTGTCGATGATGCCGATGACGGCGTGCAGCCGGTTGCGCCACGCCTCGTGCTGGGCGGTCAGCCCCAGCTCGGGGAACACCGCCAGCGTCGGCAGCAGCTCGTCCAGCGTCGGCGGCTCGTCCAGCGGCGGCAGCCAGATCTGGTGCGCGGGCGGGCCGTGCCCCTCCAGCTGCTTGACCACGACGTCGAACAGCGTCGCCTGCGTGTCGGCCTGCGGGTGCTGCGGCTGCTGCTCTTCGGGCGGCTCCTCGATGATCTGCGGACGGATGTAGTCGGGGATGTACGGCACGACCTGCCGCACCACCCGGGTCTTGCCCTTCGACTGCTTGGGCTGCAGGTCCTCGGTGGCGGGCCCGGACACGTACGCGGCGCGGAACCGGGTCATCGACTCGGTGCCGAACTTCAGGTAGCCGTGGCCGGGCGCGGACGGCAGCTCGTAGGCGTCCGGCACGCCGAGCACGACCCGCGACTCCTGCGCCGAGAACGTCCGCAGACCGATGCGGTACGACAGGTGCGTGTCCAGGCCGCGCAGCTTGCCCTCCTCCAGCCGCTGCGAGGCCAGCAGGATGTGCACGCCGAGCGACCGGCCCAGACGTCCGATCATCACGAACAGCTCGGCGAACTCCGGCTTGGCCGACAGCAGCTCGGAGAACTCGTCCAGCACCAGGAACAGCGTCGGCAGCGGCTTGAGGTCGGCGCCCTGCTCGCGCGCCTTCTCGTAGTCGCGCAGCGACGCGAAGTTGCCCGCGGCCCGCAGCAGCTCCTGACGGCGGACCATCTCGCCGTGCAGGGCGTCGTACATGCGGTCGACCAGGGGCAGCTCTTCCTCGAGGTTGGTGATGACCGCGGAGACGTGGTTGAGGTTCTCCATCCCGAGGAACGTCGCGCCGCCCTTGAAGTCGACGAGCACGAAGTTCAGGATCTCGGACGAGTGCGTCAGCGCCAGGCCCAGCACCAGGGTGCGCAGCGTCTCGGACTTACCGGAACCGGTGGCGCCGATGAGCAGCCCGTGCGGGCCCATGCCGCCCTGCGCCGACTCCTTGATGTCCAGGTGGACGGGACGGCCCTCGGGGTCGACGCCGATCGGCACGCGCAGCCGGTTGCGCGGCGCGCGCGGCCGCCACGTCTCGGCCGGGTTCACCCGGAACGGGTCCTCGATGCCCAGCAGGGACGTCACGGTGGTGGACGCCGACAGCGCGTCCTCGGTCTCCGGCCCCGCGGCGGCGCTGGTGCGCAGCGGCGCCAGCTGCCGCGCCAGCGCCTCGGCCTGCTGCAGGGTGAAGTTGTCCGGCTTGCCGATCGAGGTGCCGACGTCCTTGCCGGTGCGGTCCTTGGTGAGCCGCTGGATGCGGTCCTTGGTGACGTGCAGCCGCAGCATCGTCGACTCGTGCGTGGGCGCCGTCGACTGGGTGAGGTCGATGATGATGACGCCCTCGATGCCGTCGGCGGCGAGCTGCGAGTCGTAGGACGCCTGCCCGCCGTCCATGATGATGACGTGGTACGGCAGGTCGTCGTGCGACAGACCGGGCTGGAAGCGCGGCCGGTCCTTGACCTCCGGCCCGAACATCGCCTCCAGCGTGGTCATGCTCTCGCTCATCAGCCGGACCTGCCCCGCCGCGTCGTACTCGGTCGGGTGCAGGTTGTGCGGCAGCCACTTGATCCACTGCCACCACGGCATGCGGTCCCGGGAGGCGCACACCGCGATCCGGACGTCGTCGGGGCTGTGGAACGCCGCCAGCTGCGCGATCATCGCGCGGACCAGCCCGTACACCGCCTCGGGGTCGCCGGTGGGGACGATGCGGGCGAACGACCGCATCGACACGGCGACCGGCAGGGCGGGGACGTTGGCGTGCGTCCGCATGAACCGGCGCAGCGCGCCGGCGCTCATCGGCTCCAGGTCCTCGACGGGCTTGGTCTCGGGGGCGATCAGCTGGACGGCGAGCTTCTGCGCGCCGGTGCCGACCCGGATCTGCCCGAAGTCCTCGTCGGTCGGGCGGCGCTCCCACAGCCGGGCGCTCATCACCAGGGACCACAGCGAGGCCGGGTCGGGGTTGTTCCACTCCATGGCCTCGCGCTGCTGCTGCGCGGCGCGGCGGACCTTGCGCCGCACCTGGCCGAGGTAACGCAGGTAGTCGCGCCGTTCGTTGTTCAGCTTGATCTTGCGTTCACCGCTGCTGCGGCCGACCTGGCCGAGCATCATGCCGAACATCGAGACCGCGAACATGCCGCCGGCCACGTACTGCAGCGTCCCGCCGCCCCGGCCCACCATCATGAAGACCATGGCGCCCGCGCCGGCCAACATGGGAAGGTAGGTCATCACCGCCTGGAAGCCCTGCGGGATCAGCTCCGGCAGTTCCGGCGGAGACTCCAGCAGAATCTCCCCGCGCGGCATCGGCGGGGGCTTGCGTCTCTCCCCACGCCGCACCAACACCGTGCTCACGGTCGTTTCCTCCCACTGCGGCCATGTTCCGCCGATACGCCGTCAGGCGTTCGCATGCGGTCGCTTTACCAAGCCCTGCCAAATGGTAGGGCGCTGCCTGCTTGTCGTGACAAGTGCGAACGCGCATGGTTACGCCGAGTCACGCCGGCTCATGCGGCCTGACGGCCCCCCATGAGACGTTCCGACTCGCGTCCCGGCCCCATCGATGTGATGTGATCGCGGTCACCCGGGGTTCGTCCGAGGGTAAAGCCCGACCCGCGTGCCGTCGAACCGGAAACGGCATCCGTGCGTCCAATCGGCTGGACGCCCGACATGTCCCTGCTTTGCCGACGAGTGCGTGCCAAGACCGGGAGGTGCCGGTTTACGTGGTTATCATCCACTTTGTCTCGTCATGATCACGGGGAGGACCACGGTGACCCGCCCGCCAGGCGGCCGGCGCCGCGGCCCGGTCCGTGCTCGTCCGCAGTTCGAGCTCGTCTCGTAGGGAAGTTGGTGTTGATCGGTCATGGGGTTGCAGCTTCCGGGTGAGTTGATCGGTCTGCTCGGGATGTTGGGGTTCACGTGGCCGGAGGCGGACGAGTCGAAGTTGTTCGAGTTGGGGTCGACGTGGATGGGGTTCGCCGGGACGGTGCAGGCGGTGGCGTCGGAGGCGGGTGCGGCGGCGGAGCGGGTGTGGTCGTCGGGCAATGCGGGTGAGGACATCGAGGCGTTCCAGCAGGCGTGGGGTGAGGAGGACGCGCCTGCGGCGATCCTGCGTGATGCGGGGTTGGGCGCGATGGCGGTGGGCGCCTGTTTTTTCTTGTGCGCGGGCATCGTGTTGGCGTTGAAGATCAATGTGATCGTTCAGTTGATCATGTTGGCGGTGCAGATCGCGCAGGCGGTGGCGGCGGCCGCGGCGACGTTCGGGGCGTCGTTGGCCTGGATTCCGATCGCGAAGGAGATCGCTCGGATGATCATCGAAATGCTCATCGACCAGGCCATCGGAGCCCTCCTTGGGTAAGCCGAACAAGGGCGGAGGAACCACCAAGGCGGCCGGGAAGGCGGCTTCGGGCATCTTCGCCAAGTGCGCGGACAAGCTCTTCCGGGTCCCCGGGACGAAGCGCGACGTCTATCGGCTGGACCCGAAGAAAATCGACTCGAAGACGCGCGACGAATGGCGCAAGAAGCGTCCGTCCAACAAGCCCGGCCCCAATGACAAGGTCACGTCCCGCAAGGTCGATCCGTACGACAAGAACCTGGATCCGAAAGACCGTGAGCTGATCGACGCGGTCAAGGAGGCGAGACGGCAGGCCAACGCGGACGGCGGCGACAACTTTGCCGCCATCCGCTTCGTCGACAAGGACGGTCAGGAACGCATCCTGGTCGCCTCCAGCGACGGCGTGCACTCCGAACGCATGGGCGCCAATCTCCTGCTCGACAACGGCATCGACGTCAAGGACATCAAGCAGATCTACACGGAACGATCGCCGTGCGACATCAACCCGTCGTACTGCGACCAGTGGATCAAACGGCATTTGCCGGGCGTCGATGTGTTGCACAGCTTCGACTATGGTATCAATGGGACGAGCAGGTCCCAGGCGAACAGCGAGCACCGGAAATGGGTGCGGAGCATATTCACCTAAAGGAGAGCCGTGGTTCCGGAACTGACGTTCGCTGAGCTGGCGGCCGTGTTCGGGGAACAGGGCGTCTGGCGCGCCGACCCGGCGACGCTGCCGGACGGGCTGCGCCATGACGGAACCCGCGGCTTCCTGACCGACGTCGGGCTGCCCCGGACGCTGCGCGACGGATTCATCGACCTGGACGAAAGCGTGCTCGACGGCCGCTTCCCGACGCTGCCCGAGGTGTACCGGGAGCTCGGGCCGGTCCGGGAATGGTCCTGGCAGCAGCCGGACGGGGCGGATCATTGGTACGTCATCGCCCACTTCGTCGGCGGCGACGTCGCCGTGGACGGCGACAGCGGACGCGTGTGGTTCCTGCCGGAGTGGGACGCCCCGCCGGAGCCGCTGAACAGCGGCGTGGACGCGTTCGCGTATTTCATGTACGCGTTCGAGCGGGACCGCGAGCTGTACAGCGCCGAACGGGCGGACCGGATCGAGGACGACCCGGACGACCCGCGGGACGGCATCGCGGTGTTCGAGGAGGCGGCCCGGGCGCTGGCCCGTGAGCTGCACGCGGCGGATCCCACGCCGTTCACGACCGACGACTTCCAGGGGGAACCCTTCCCCGACGGTTTCGCGGGCCCGTGGACGCAGGCGTTCGAGGACATCGCCGGAGGCATGTGGGGCTGACCGAGCGCCGCCGCGCCAGCGCTCCGCGCGTCCAACGCCGGCGTCGTCACCGCTCGTGGCCGCCGCTGGCGGCCGCCAGTCTGCGCACGTAGCGGCGGCGAGCGACGTCACGCCCTGCCCAGAGTGTGATGACAGATTGCCGGGCGCTGATGAGTGTGCAGGCCCATGCGGCTGCGGCGAACGGGTCGACCACCCGGGCTAGGACGATCAAGCCGACGGCTCCCGACCTGTGCCGCGTGCTTCCCCGGGTATCGGTCGAGCGCCGCCGCCACCCTGAGCAGGCACTCATGAGAGTGGTGGCCGCCTCCAGTCGACGCGGCAGGTGGCCACATCGGTCGAGCGGCCGGGCATCAAAGGGGTCTCCCGCAGCCAGGACGGCCGGATGAGGAAAGCCCTGGAACGAGCAGGTGGCCGCGTTCGACAACCGCCCGTGGCAGACCGCCGCATGCGTGCGGCCGGACGCTCTGACCCAGCAGGTGCGTAAGAGCAGCCGCGCCGGCCTCCGCGTACGACGTGGCGTCGGGTCCTGAGCGTCCGCCGGACACTGCGCCGGCCGCCGTCAGCGGCGCGGAGGTGCTGCGGCGTTGCGATGTGGCTCGGCTCGGCCGGGCGCACGCAGCTCAACCGGCTGATCGCGTTGTCGGGCGCCTCGTCGGCGCTGTGCCTGTCCCGGCGGTCAGCGCCTGCGTCCGCGGGACGGCTCGTCCGGGCTCGCACCGCCCGCGAGCTCCTGCGCCGGGCGGGAAGGCGTCGGTGCTGCGGCACGCCCCGTCGCCTCCGGGCCGCACCGTGTGGCGCTGCTGGCGGGCGGCAGCGGGGCCCGGTGAACCATACGCCGACGCACTGCTGCGGTTCGCGCACGCCGCGGCCCGCTCCGGCGGCCGCGTCAGGCGCTCACTTTGATCGCACCGAGCTTGAGGCGTCGGCAGGTGATCGTGATGCCGGCGGGCGCCGCGTGTGACCACCTGGCTGCGGTGAACGTGTGGCCCCGCATGAGAAGTACGGGGTTCGTCGCGAATGATCGATGGCGTGATCCTGTCATGCTGCATCTGTGCAGGTGAAAGCTCGGTCTGCGCGCACCTGAACCCCTGACGATGTCTCTGCGTCCATATGGCAGGACGTCCGTCGCGTCCTTGCTTCGCCGGCGAGCGCTGCGAAGGCTGGAGATGTCAGTCTGCGGGGTTCTCATCCATTTCGGCGTGATCGGTAGAGAGGTCGAGTTGGCTGACCTTCCAGGACGTGGTTCTGACCTGCGGGAGGGGAGGGGGACGTCATTCCCGAGTTGACGTACGACCAGCTCGCGGGCGTGTTCGGGGAGGACGGCGTCTGGCGCCAGGCGGAAGCGGAACTTCCCGACGGACTCAGCCATGAGGAGACGCGGCGGTTTCTCGCCGAGGTGGGTCTGCCGAAAAGTCTGAAGAGGGGTTACCTCAGTCTCGATGAATCGGCCCTGACGGGCGAGTTCGAGACTCTTTCCGAGCTCTATGAGAGCGTCGGCGAGGAGGAGGGATGGACGTGGGAGCGTCCGCCGAACGCCGACCGCTGGTATGTGCTCGGCGGATTCTTCGGCGGTGAAGTCGCCGTCGACGGAGAGACCGGCAAGGTGTGGTTCGTCCCGGACTGGGACGAGGCGCCCACACCGCTGCACAGCGGAGTGGACGCCCTGGCCTACTACATGTACGTCCTCGAAAGGGGCAAGAATCGCTACAGCTTCGAACGCGCGTCGTCGATCGCCGATGATCCTGCGGATCCGCGGGACAGGTCCGATGTGTACCGGGAAGTGGCCAGAGAGTTGGTCGCCGAGCTGCGCGAGGCCGACCCCACTCCCTTTGTCGACGACGCGTCCGAACCCTGGAGCAACGATTTCGCGGGGCCCTGGAGCACCGCCTTCTTCGACATCGCCGAGGGCACCTGGTCGGCCTGACCCGACGAGTACCTGATGGCTGAGGAGTTGCGTGATCCCGGAGTTGACGTTCGCCGAGCTGGCGGCCGTGTTCGGTGAACAGGGCGTTCTGAGAACCGATCCGGCGCTCCTGCCGGAAGGATTGCGCCACGACGAGACGCGCGGGTTTTTGAGTGCGGTGGGTTTTCCGTCCTCGGACGTTCAGGGGCTCGTCGTCGTGGACGAGCAATTTCCGCGCGCCGTCCGCGGCATGCGGGAGGCCTCCCACTTCACCGAGTACGGATGGGAGCTGCCGGCGGAGGCGGCGGACCTGTTCCTCCTGGGGGAGTTCCAAGGGGCCGCGATGGGCGTGATCGGGATCGACGGCGCCTCCGGGGCCGTGCGCATGGTGTCCGAGCTGGACATGTCGCGTGCCGTGCTGCTCAACTCCGACATCTCGCGGCTGACCTATTTCCTCTATGTGCTGCGGCGTGACGAGCACCTCTACAGCTGGGAGCACTACGACGAGCACGAGCAGCCCGATCCGGAGTCGCCCGAGCCCGACACGATGGGGCAGGCGGCCGAGCGCATCCGGCAGGAGTTCCAGCGCGCCGATCCGGCGGCCTTGGAGGAGGGGGAGAATGTCTGGGACGCCGTTCTGGAGGACATCGCCCGCGGCGAATGGACGTGAGCGGACGCCGCGAACGGACGATCTCTGACGGCGTTCGACGCGCGCTGAGGCCGACGGACGGCCCGCGCACCGGCATGGGGAGGACAGCAGCGTGACGAGTGCGGTCGAGACGAGGACGCCGGAGGCGGGGCGGGGGCCCGCCGCGGCGGCGGTGCGGACGTGGCTCGGCGACGTCCTCCGGCCGCGGCTGTGCGTGATCACCGGTGCGCCCGCCGCCGGCAAGAGCCGGCTCGCCGCGTGGATCGCCGCCGAGGACCTGCGCACCGACCGGGCCGTGCACGGCATGTTCAGCGCGCGGGGCATGGACCTGCACGCGGCCACCTGGGCTCTGGCAGAGCAGCTGTCGATGCCGGGCGCGGATCCCGAGACGCTCACGGCCTTCGTCTCCCTGGACCGGCGTCCCGCCACGGTCGTCATCGGCGAACTGGACGAGTCCGGGGTGCGGTGCGACGGCGCCGCCGCCCACGACATCATCACCAGGCTTCTCAACCCGCTGCTGCAGCTGCAGCATGTCCGGCTGCTCGTCGAAGGCAGGCCCGAGGTCGTCAACGCGTTCGACGCGCCCGCCGAGGTCGTCCACCTCGACGACCCGGCGCGCACCGACCGGGCGGCGTTCACCGCGTGGGTGCACCAGACGGCCGCGAGCAGGGGCGTCACCGATCCCGCCGTCATCGCGGCCGCCGACGCGCTGTACCCGAACGCCGGACTGGCCGAGCTCGCCCTGGTCGGCGGCGGCCCGGACCCGGTGGCCGGCTGGTTCCGGCGCGTCCCGCAGGAGGCGTGGCCCGCGCTGCAGGCGCTGGCCTCCGCCTACTCCCCCCTCGACCACCCCACATGGCGGAGGTGGACGACCGCGCTCGTGGGCGACCCCGGGCGGGCGGACCAGTCCCTGGCCGCGGCGGCGCCCCTGGTGACACGCATCGTCGACCGCTACACCCTGCACTGCCGCCCGCTCCGTGACGCGGTCCTGAAGTCGCGCACACCGGAACTCGACGCCCAGGTCGACAACGCCATCGGCTACACGCTCTACGACTCGCTGCCGAAAACACCCGGCGGCGCACCGGACTGGGCGAACACGCCGCCCTACGCCGAGCGGCACATCCTCCGGCACGCCGCCGCGTCGGGCGTCGCGGAGCGGATGCTGGCCGACGTCGGATGCGCGGTCCACGCCGACCCCGTCTCCGTGACCATCGCCGTGAACAGCGCCGCCGACAAGGCCCCCGACGGCCTCGTGCGGGCCTGGCGCACGGCGGGCCGCGCGCTGATCGCCTCCGAGGACGCCGTCGAACGCGCCGCGATCCTGCGGGCGGGCGCGCTGCACGTCGACGACGCCGAACTCGCCCGCCGGCTGGAGGCGTGGAGCGCGGCGGCGCCGTGGCAGGTGCAGTGGTGCGGGACGCGTCCGGCCGCCCCGGACGGGGATCCCTGGCCCGGGCCCGTCACCGCGCTGACGGTCGGCGCCGGCGAGCACGCGGGCGCGCTGGTCGCGGCGTCCGTCGACGGCACCCTGCGGCTGCTGTCGCCCGCCGACGGCGCGCCGGTCGGACGCATCGCCTGCCGGACGTCCGAGCCGCGCGGCCTCGTGGCCCTGAGCGACGGCACCGTCGTCCACGTCGACCAGCACGGGGCGATCGGCCGGACCAAAGCGGCCCGCGCGCAGAGCCGGGCCGACGCGATCGTGTCGCTGCTCAACGCCGAGCCCGGCGGGAACACCGGCCCCGACTTCGACGCCCTGGTCGCGGCGTTGGCGTCGCAGGCTTCGTCCCCGCCCACGGCGCTGGGCGCGGACCACGGCGTCCACGTCGTGGCGGCCGGCGACCGTTCCGGAGGCCTGCGGTGCTGGACGCTGGACGCGACGCCCCTCCACGCGGAGCAGACCAAGCCGCATGACGGCCCGGTGACGGCGGTGGCCTGCCTGCGCGGCGACAACGGCGCGGTGCTCGTCGTCAGCGGCGGCGCGGACGGCACCGTCCGGCTGTGGAACCCGGCGGACGACGCCCTCGACGAACCCGCCGCGCGACGCGACGTCCCCGTCAACGCCGTCGCCGCCGCCATGCTGCCGTCCGGGCCCGCGGTGGCCATCGGCTGGGCCGACGGCGACATCTGGTTCTGGGACCTGGTGAGCGGACGCGAACTGACCCTGCGTCTCGGGTTCCCCGCCAACGCCCTCGCCATGGACGACCGCGGCGTCCTGTTCGTCGGCAGCGGGCACGGCGTCACCGCCGTGCGCGTCGACGTCGACCGTCTTCCGCCGCCGCCGGACCAGCCGACCGACGAGGAGTCGGCGCCGCCCGGCCTGGCACGGTAGACATGAGCGGACAACGACGAGGCTGAGGAACCGGACGGATGACGACTGACATAGGCGGACGGCTGGTCGCGCACTTCGGACAGCGGGGACTGCGGCGGTTCCAGCAGGGGGAGCTGGACGGCCTGGCGCTCCCGGCCGACGCCGCGCGGCACCTGCAGGAGTTCGGCGTCCCCGTCCAGGTGGGACCGTACTTCCTGGCCGGCTCGGGCGAACCCGTGGGCCTCGGCGAATACGCGGCGACCACCGGAGCCCCGGACGCGCCGACGTACGCCGCGCAGTGGTGCCGCGTCGGCACGGACCACGGCGCCGAGATCTGCGTCACCCCCGCCGGCGCGGTCCAGGCGGTGTTCGTCGTGGCCGACGAGGAGCCCATGCGGGTCAACAGCAGCCTGACCGCGTTCGCGGCGTCCCTGCTGGCGCTCGACCAGTACCTGCCCCTGCTGGCCGCCCCCGGCGACCGCTCCCCGGCCCAGGTCTTCCGCGACCTGCGGGCGCGGCTGCTCGAGGTGGACGCCCCCGCCTTGGACGACGACGAGGCGTGGTGGCCGCGCGTGCTGGAGCAGATTCGGCACGCGATGAGCTTCCCCTTCTCCGCCGCCTTCGAGGTCCAGGACGACCGGGGCGTCAAGCGCATCGAGACCGAGCAGGCCAGGGTCGGCGCGCCGCACCCCGAACGGGTCCTCTGGACGCGGCTGGAGGCGCAGGGCGTGCGTCCGGAACAGGTCACCCGGGTCTACACCGAACTGGAACCGTGCTTCCTGCCCGGGAACTACTGCGCGATGTGGCTCACCCAGTTCACCAACGCCGAGTTCACCTACTCGTTCGACTACGGCAGCACCGCCGAGAACCGTGAACAGGGCTTCCTGGAGCTCATGCGGCACGCCGCCCAGCAGGGATGAGCCGGCAGGGCGATCGAGACGGAAGATTCCGGGAACCGGAGGCCGGGCGGCGACATCCAACGCATGCCGCGGGCGCTTCGCCGGTTCGGCGCGCCCCGGACGGGCGCACCGGTACAGCGAGCGTCCGCGGCATGACACCATGCACATTGGTCGTCCTTGTTTGACACAGCACACATAGCGAGGAAGTCGTGAGCGCGCCCCCTGGAGCCGACCTCTGTCGGATCACGCTCGTCGGACCGAACCGCCGCGTCGACATCGCGTTGCCCGCCGACGCGACGTTCGCGGAGCTCTACCCCACGATGCTGCACTACGCCGGGCAGAACCTCGCGGACGCGGGGCTCGCGCACGGCGGCTGGGTCCTGCAGAAGCTCGACGAGGCGCCGTTCGACCCTTCGTCCACGCCCGCCCAGGCCGGGCTGCGCGACGGTGACCTCGTCTACCTGCGGCCGCGCATGGCCCAGCTGCCGGAGCTGGCGTTCGACGACGTCCCCGACGTCGTCGCCACCGCGGTCAACGACCGGCCCGACCGCTGGCGGCAGGACTCCACGCGCCGGTTCGCGCTGGGCTGGGGTGTGACCGGGCTGCTGGTCGGCGCGGTCGCGGTGCTGCTGTCGGGACCGTCGTGGATCGTGCCGTCCATCGTCGCCGGCCTGATCGCCCTGCTGCTGCTCGGCTTCGCGGTCGGCCTGTCGCGGGCGCTCGGCGACTCCGGCGCGGGCGCCGCCGTGGGCTACGCGGCGATGCCCTACGCCTTCCTCGCCGGGCTGCTCGCCCCGGCCAGGGACACCGCGCTGCTCGACCTCGGCGCCCTCCACCTGGTCGCCGGGTTCGGCGCGGTCGTCCTGGTCGCCACCATCGCCGGATTCGGTGTCGCCGACGGCCTGCCGGTGTTCTACGGCGCCGCCATCGCGGCGCTGCTCGGCACCATCAACAGCGCCATCCCGCTGGTGTTCGACACCGACGCCGCCGGCGTCGCCGCCGTCACCGTGGCGATCGCGCTGGCGCTGACCCCGGCCCTGCCGGGCGTGGCGTTCAAGCTCGCCCGGGTCAAGCTGCCGCCCGTCCCGCAGAGCGCCGAGGACCTGCGCCGCGACACCCTGATGGTGGACGGCAAGCAGGTCCTCAACCGCACCGCCGTCGCCGACCGGTTCGTGACCGGCGGCGTGTCCATGCTCGGGCTGACCGCGCTCGGCGCGTTCATCCCGCTGACGCTGGACGGCGGCTGGGTCAGCTCCGCCATGACCGTGGTGGTGTCGCTGGCGCTGCTGCTGCGCGCGCGTCTGTTCCGCGGCCGGGCGCAGAAGTTCTGGCTGCTGGTGCCGGGCGTCACGGGGCTGGCGCTGCTGGCGGTCAGCACCGCGTTCGAGACGTCCTCGCAGACCGTCGCCCTGGTCGGCGTGCTGCTGCCGGCGCTGGTGGTCTCGGGCATCGCGGTCGGCGTCGGCATGTGGCTGCCGAAGAACCGGCTCACCCCCTTCTGGGGCCGCGCGGGCGACATCGTCGAGATGATCTTCGTGATCGCGCTGATCCCGCTGGCCCTCGGGGTCGCCGGGGTGTTCGAGTACGTCCGCACCGTGGTCGGCTGACCGGAGGGTCCGAGGCTAGGAGGCACCGTCCATGCAGACCAAGCGGGATCTGCTGCAGGCGCACCGGCTGATGACGCACCGCGCCTCGCAGGCGCTGATCCTCGGCGAGCCCGACTACCCCGAACAGCCGCTGCGCCGTCTCAACGTGGGCACGTTCGCCGGGGTCATGGTGGGCGTGCTGGTGGCCGCCGGATTCGGCATCGCCGGGCTGATCTTCGGCGGCGGGACGAAAGGACTGACCAACGGCGGCCTGCTGCTCATCGAGAAGGAGACCGGCAGCCGGTACGTGTGGTGCCAGCCGCAGGGGTACAAGGAGAAGGTCTTGTGCCCCGTCGCCAATTACGCCTCCGCCAAGCTGGCCGTCGCCGGCAGCGGCGGGAGCCAGGGTCAGCAGAAGTCCGTGTCGGCCAAGTCGCTGGCGAAGTTCCCCCGCGGCCCGATGATCGGCATCCCCGGCGCGCCCGACACCGTGCCCGACCGCAAGCGCCTGGTCGGCGGGCCGTGGTCGGTGTGCGTGCGGGAGGGCGACGTCAACGGCATCACCCGCTCGGTGGTGTCGCTGGTCGGCGGCCGGGACGTCGGCGGGCGCAAGCTCGACGCCGACACCGGCGTGGTCGTCAGCACCGGCGCGGGCGCGAACTGGCTCATCTGGCGCAACCAGCGGATGCGCATGTCGCCCGCGGGCATGACCGTCCTGCAGGCGTCGGCGCCGCCCCGGGTGTCGGAGGCGTTCGTCAACGCGCTGCCCGCCGGACCCGACTTCGCCCCTCCGCGCATCCCCGACTTCGGCCGTCCGACCCAGACGCCCGGGGGCGCCAAGGGCACGATCGGCCAAGTGTTCGTCGTCAAGGGCGTCGCGGGCGGCGCCGACCAGTTCTACGTGCTGCTGCGCGACGGCTTCGCGCCCATCAGCCGGGTGCAGGCCGCGCTCATCCAGTCCAGCGGGCAGTACCGCTTCCCCCGCGACACGCCGCTCGAAGCGGCCGTCGTCACCAACAACCGGTCGCCGCAGCGGCTGATGGACGACCGGCTGCCGCAGACCCAGATCAAGGCGGAGCCGCTCAACGTCAAGGAAGCGCTGTGCGTGGTGTACCGCGACACCTCCAAGGGCGCGCAGAACGCCGTGCTGACCGTCGGCGGCGGCAAGGACCTGCCGATGCCGACGCGGGTGTCCGGGACGGGCGTGGACAACGTGGTGCTGCCGCCGGGCAGCGCCGTGCTCGCCGGCGTGCTGCCGGCGTCGGGCTCCGTCGACGCCATCAACACCTACGTGTTCGTGTCCGATAACGGACGCAGGTACTCGCTGAAGTCGCCCGAGACCGCCAAGGCGCTGGGCTACTCGATCTCGGCGGACCAGAACGACTCGGTTCCGGTGCCCGCCAACCTGCTCAACATGGTGCCGCAGGGGCCCGTGCTGGATCCGGACAAGGCGGTCTTGCCGGTCGCCTCCGGTTCTGCGGGTCTATAGATCACTGAGAGATAAAACGCTGCTTCGTTCGGTATGCGGTTGCTACGCTCCGGATGGACGCAGTCGTGACGGAGGGAAGACCGTGGGTCAGGCGTTCAGCACCGACTACTCCGTGATGCAGCAGGCCGAGGCGATGTTCCAGGCCAAGAATCGCGAGATGGTCGAGCTCCTGGACAATCTCGAGGCGGACCTCCAGAGCGGGCTGTCCAAATGGGAGGACGACGCGCGGGACGCCTTCTTCGACGCCAGGGCGAAGTGGGACAAGGCCGCGCGGGAACAGGCCAGGATGATCAAGGAGTTTCACCAGGTCGTCATGACCGCGCGGGGGAACTACCAGACCGCGGAGAAGGCCAACTCCGAACTGTGGGCCTGAACCGCGAGGCGCCTCCCGACGATGACGACGGCCATGGAACCGGGCCTGCGGGCCGCCGGGTCTAAGTCGTGCGATGCGGCCTTCACCGCGCGGTCGCATCGTCGCCGAAGGCCGGAAACGGTCGTCGGTAGCTGGCAGGAAAGTCCGGCCCCTCCGACGGCAACGGTCCCGCATACGCGGGCTGTCGACGGTTGCGAGCGGACCGCGGCAGGCGCACGTCGCGTGCCGCGGACCCGTGGCAGGGCTTTACCGATGCGGTGCCGTGCCCGACGATGGTGGCGAAGACGGGGTGAATGCGAATCGATCCGATTTCGTGCGAACCATCCGGCTCGGCGCCGCGTCTGAAAGATCTGCAGTGGGTAGTGCGGAAGGATGACTCATGAGCCAGAGGTCTTCGGTCGACAGAGCAGAAATGGCGCAGGCGGCCCAGCGGGTCGAGTCCGCCGCTCAGGACCTGCGCAAGATCCAGGGCGACCTGGGTCAGGAGCAGGCCCAGCTCGCCGGCCGGTGGATCGGTGAGGCGAGCAACGCCTTCACCAAGGTCTACAACGAGTTCAACACCGAGCTGAGCAAGGTCCTCGACGTCCTCGAGGAGCTCCACGAGAAGCTCGTGCAGACCAAGATCAACTACGAGGCCAGCGAGCAGCAGCAGACCGAGAGCATCAACCGGATCGCCGGCCTGCTGAACGGCTGACCGAATCCCCCACCGATCCTCGGGACTCAACGGAGGAACAATGAGCTACAGCTCCATGGACTTCGGCGCCATGCAGCAGGCGTACGCGACGTTCCAGGCCAAGTTCACCCAGATGCAGAGCGAGCTGGACGACCTCGAGAAGAGCGTCGAGAGCAAGCTCGCGCAGTGGGAGGACGACGCCAAGAACGCCTACTTCGACGCCAAGCGTCAGTGGGAGCAGTCCGCCCAGGAGATCGGCCGCGTGCTGCAGCAGCTCGGCGAAGTCATCAACTTCTCGTCCGAAACCGGCCAGAGCACGGTCCGTACGAACGTCAACCTCATCTCGGGCTGACGCCGTCCGCGGCCGGCCGCCCCGCGGACGGGCGGTCGGCCGCGACGCTCGCGGGGTGGGCATGCTGCCCGGCCCCATGAGAGGGACACGACGGGGACTCCAGCAGGCAGCGGGGGCCGGGGCGCCCCCACGGGAGGTTTCACATGGGTGCTGGCGGCAAGAGCGAAATCGACACCGATGCGGCCAAGAAGATCCTCAAGATCCTTGAGGACAATCTCGCCACCTTCGACACCGGCTACGGGACGCCGAGCGACATCCAGGGACGCGGCAATGTGACCCAGGCCGACCTCGGCGGGAGTGCGGGTTTCTCCGCTGGCCAGCAGCTCGGCGAGAATACCGCGCGGGCCTACAGCGTGATCAACCAGGAGTACACCACTTTCGTCAACGCCTACGGCCAGGTCATTGAGGCGCTGCGGCGTGCGGTCAACAACCACGACGAGAAGGAGCAGACCAACACCGCTGCGGCCAACAGCGTGCAGGTCAGCCACACCAGCCGACCGACCACCGGGAACACCCGGGCCTACTGATAGGGCGGGGCTATGACGATTGCGGACCAGACGATGACTGACAGCAAGCCGAAGGATCACCACATCCGATACGGCCCCATCTCGCCCAGCGAATTCACCGGCGGCATGGACGAGATGGACCGGATCCTCGACTCCACCCGGCCCGACAAGGTCATCCAAGCCGGACAGGCGTACAACGCCGCCGCCAGCAAGCTGAACGAGGCGGCCGGCACCCTGCGCGCCCAGGCCTCGGCCTTGGAGAGCGTGTGGAAGGGCGATGACGCCGACGTCGCCATCAAGCAGATGCGGCGTCTGCAGACCACCGCCGAGAACATGTACAAGGTCGCCCATGAGACGGGCACCGCGCTGTCCACCTATGGCCCGCAGCTCGAGTGGTACCGGGACCACCGTCCCGGCCGGGGGAACTTCGAGGGCCTGAGCACCGGGGACGCCGCGGTTTTCGCTGCCGGCACCATGATCGCCGGCCCTGGCGGCGGTCTGATCGCCGTCGGCGGCAAGACGCTCGCCGAGGCCATCGGCCTCCTCGAGGACGAGGAGGACAAGATCGCCCGCGAGCACATGAAGCGGCTCACCGAGCGCACTGTCCAAGCCAACGACAAACTCCCCACCACCCTCACCACCGACCAGCCCATGGTGAATCCGGGTGATGAGAGGTGGAAGCGGCGTACCGATTACCCGGGCGGCGGCGGAGGCGGAGGCGGAGGCGCCAAGGTGCCCAACCCGTATGGGAGCGGACCTCCTGGCAGCGACCCCTTCGGTGACCAGAACGTGCCGAACCCGTACGGCGGGGGCTCCGGCAACGGGCAGAACGTGCCCGACCCGTACGGCGGCGGGGGCGCTGGCGGCGGGCAGAACGTGCCCAACCCGTACGGCAGCGGCCCCGGGAAGAGCGACCTGGCGGGGCTGCCCCAGGGGGGCGCTGGAGGCATCGGCGCAGGCGCCGACCCGTTCGGGCGTGGCGGTCTCGGCGGCGGCATCGGTGGCGGCGGCATCGGTGGCGGCGGCGGTGGGATCGGCGGCGGTGCCGGTCTCGGCGGCGCCCCGATGGGCGGTCTGGCCGGTGGTCCTCCGGGTGCCGGCGCCGGTGCGGGGCGCGGTGCCGGTCTCGGCGCGGGCCGCGGTCTCGGCGCGGGCCGCGGCATGGGTGCCGGTGGAATGATGGGCGCGCCCATGGGCGCTCGCGGCGGAGCTGGCGGCGGCGAAGACGAGCACGAGCGCACCACGTGGCTCACCGAGGACGAGGATGTGTGGGGCGGCAACGACGGCGACACCGCTCCCCCCGTGATCGGTTGATGCCGGCTCGTCGGAGCTGATGGTCATGCACGACTCGGCGTGGGTAGCCTGAGGCACTGTCTTGGGCTGCCCGCGCCGATTCGCTGAGTGAGGTTTGCGCTGTGCGACGGATGACGCGCTTGATAGCTGCCGCAGGGGCGAGTTGCTGTCTGCCCTTGACCACGGTGACTCCCGCCGGGGCAGCACCGGGGCCCCGCAGCGACCAGTGGTGGTTCGCGGCGTGGCAGATCCAGAACAAGGTCTGGCCCATCACCAAGGGAGCCGGGGTCACCGTCGCGGTCATCGACACCGGCGTCAACGCTCAACTGCCGGATCTGCGTGACGCAGTGGTGCCGGGCAAGGATTTCCGGCCGGCGGACGGCAACTCGCCAGGATCAGGCGACGGTAGGACCGACACCGACCAGAAGCTGGGCGGACACGGCACAGGCATGGCCTCGCTCATCGCCAGCCGCGGCACGAGCAGCGGGTTCATGGGGGTCGCCCCGGAAGCCAAGATTCTTCCGATCGTCAGCGCCGCGCTGGACACCGCGGCGGCCATCCGGTACGCGGCCGACCACGGCGCCCGTGTGATCAATGTGTCCGCCGGCCACGCGGCGCCTTTGGGAAAGTGTCCGCAGGACGTGCAGCAGGCGATCGCGCACGCCATCCAACGGGACGCGGTCGTCGTGGCGTCTGCCGGTAACTCGGCGACCACCGACAACAGAGTCGAGTATCCCGCTGTGTGCCCGGGTGTGCTTGCAGTCGGTGCCGTCGACAACCAGAAGCGAGCTTGGGCCGACACTCAGCGGCAGCCGTACGTTTCGGTTGCCGCGCCCGGCGTCCTCGTGGGCGCTCTGCTGAAGACGGGGCGGGTCGACACTGGGCTGTCCGGTACCAGTCAAGCCAGTGCGCTGACCTCAGGTGTGGTGGCATTGGTGCGGGCCAAGTACCCGCAGATGTCGGCGCGCGAGGTCGTTCAGCGGATCATCAACACCGCCAAAGACGCCGGGCCTCCCGGACCGGACAACCAGACGGGCGCCGGGGTGATCATTCCGGCCGATGCGCTGACCGCGAACGTGCCCAAGAGCGCGCCCAACCCCGTCTTCGCCAAATTCGACCAGTGGCAGAAGAGCCAGCCGAACGCGGGGAACGCCGCGCCTTCCCCCACATCCACCGGCAAGACCAAGGCCCAGGCCGACAAGGAAAGGGCCGAGCGCAACACCAAAATCCTCTTGGGCGCCGTGGCCGGGGCGGTGCTGCTCGCTGTGCTGATCGTCGGACTGGTCGTGCTCCGGCGTCGTAAGCCCGCGACGGTCGGGCCGATGCCGGGGGGCATGCCCGGCAACTTCCCGGGCACGCAGGCCGGGCAGTCCGGGCCGCCGCCTGGTTGGGGCGGGCATGTCGGCGCACCGCCCGCTGGACAGGCTCCGCCGCAGCCGTTCAATCCGCCGCAGGGGCAGCCGGGCTCCGGGCCGGCTGCGCAGCAGCCGCCGCAGGGGCCACCGGTCGGCCCGCCGCAATGAGAGACTGCGTCGCAATCTGTCATCGGAAAGGGAATCAGGCTTGAGGAAGCGTCTGTTGATGTCCGCCGCCGTCTTGGCGGTTGCGCTCGGCGCCGGTGCGTGCGGAGGGGACTCGAAGGACGAAGCAAACGGTTCGACATCGGTCAGCCCCTCGGCCGCGTCCAGCAGCTCCGCTCCCGCCACGCCCCCCGCCGGAGGCAACGCGTCTTCGAACGGCGGCACGGGCTCGGGCACCGGTTCGGGCGGCGCCGGTCAGGGCACGGCGCAGAACGAGACGCAGGCGAAGATGATGAAGGTCGCGCAGTGCATGCGGGACAAGGGCTACGACGTCCAGGACCCGACGCCCAGCGGCCACATCGTGTTCAAAAACGTCAAGGACGCGGAGGCCGCCAACAAGGCGCTGAACGAGTGCCGCGCCAAGCACAACGTCACCGGGCCCTGAGCCAGGAGCCGCTCGTCGCAGGCTGCGGAAGGGTGTCCTTTCCGAACATGAGAAGGGACACCCTTTTCTCTTACCCAAAGTTGGCTCGCTCTGCGGTGCCTAGGATGAGGCAGATGCAGCGCCCGCCCCGGAAACGACGAGCGAAGCAGACGGAGACGATAGGCCTCAGCGCAATGCGCGACTGGACATAAGCGTCGAAGGACAGAATCGGTCATGGCGGACCTGTTCGAAATCCCCCTAGTGACGATCGTCAATCTGCCGCAGGATCTGCACTACCAGCTGACAGAGCCGAGCACCGGCGAGATCGTCGCCCAAGTATCGCCGGTGGCGGTGGGGGCAGCGTGGCGCGAAGGTACACTGGGACGCCTTTTTCGTAAGGCCAAGCGTGCCCGAAGCATTTACCCGGGAGAGACATATCATGTCCCCCGCATCACCTTTCGGGTGGCGGGCGCGCGGAACGAGACGCTCTTCTTTGTCGATCGAGCCGACAAGCTGATCGGCAATCCTTGCATCCCGAACTCGGCGGTCGTGGCCGCGGACGGTGGCGTACTGGGGTATATAACGAACGATCACTACCACATCCTCAGAGCGGTTGATCCGCCTGTTGATGCCAATGGAATCGCCACCGTTCGCGGAATGGGATTTCTGCTGGACCACCACAACAATGTCGTAGGCGAGGTCGTCAGGCGGGCACCATGGACGCCGCACGCGATGAAGGCGGGCCTTCCTCCCGATGAGTACGCTGTCAGCTTCGAGGGGCCGGACGGCTCGGTCTGGGGAAGAAGGAAAGGCGAGGAGCTCATAGTTGAATTCAACCCGGACGCCTCGCGAACCCTCAGGATTCTCATGATCTCCAACCTGATATGCGGCAAGGCCGATGAGCGGCTCTATACACCCTTCACGACATCCGGATACACGCCGCCGGAGCCGCTGGAACCGGCGACTGAACCGTATCCCGGATATCAGGGGGTCCATGAGTCTTACATGCAATACCAGGAAAAGTTCATCAAGTGGTTCCAGAGGAATGTCGTCCCCTCTGGGTGATCGGATAACGGTCTCAGTTCGTGGTTTCATTTTGCTCCGCTGCAGACGTCAAAAAGCGGGACCTCTGGCTCCGATAGAGGCAAGTTGGGGTCGACCCTTCCTCTATCGGAGTCGCTTCGCCCGGGCCGAGTGGCGGCTCGGCTGGCCATCGGTATGCGGGACGAAACGCAGTTCTTCTCTTGCCTCGGACGTATCCCGGCTATCAAGGGGTCCATTCTGAATACACGGAAAATCGGCAGAAGTTTATCAAATGGTACAAGAAGGATGTTGCTCCAGCTGACTGAACCGTGATCGGTGGCGTATGTCCAAGGCGCTGTTCAATGAAGATTCCAACGTAGCCAGTGGGAAGGTCAGTAGTCGCGGGAGTGGAAAGGGAGGCGACCATGACCGCCGTTACCGAAGTCTCACATCTGGAAGTCCAGGCGGCGGCGCAGGATTTGCACTACCAGGTGATCGATCCGAGTCAGGGGACGATCATCGCTGATGTCTCGCCGGTGGCTGTGGGAACCTCGCAGAGGAGAAGTGCGGTCAAGCAGGTTCTCGCCATGCTCGGCCGGGGCAGAAGGATCATACCTGCGGAAGCGCATCACATAGGACGCGTAGTCCTTCGGGTCGCGGATCGCCAGGGTCCGACGCTCTTTTTCTCCGACCGAGCCGAAAAGTGGATGGTGAATCCGTGTGTGCCGCAGGTGGTCGTCGTCGACGCGAGCGGGGGCGTGCTGGGCTATCTGACCGATGACCACTATGCGGTCATGACTCCGATGGACAGGAAGGTCGCCAACAATATCGCCACCATACGCTCAAGGCGGACGCTGTGCGATCGAAATCGTGACGTGGTGGCCGAAATCTACGTACAGTCACCCACGTACCCCGGGGGCAAGCCGGTGGGCACGCCTGAGTACAACACCCGGTTCGTAGGTCCGGACGGGGTGGTCTGGGCGGAGATCAAGAGCGCCCGTCAGGTGGTCGAGTTCAGCCCGCAGACGCCGTCGGAGGTCAGAAGTCTGATCGCCGCCAATATGATCGCCAACGAGGTCGATAAACGGCTGATCCCGACCGGGAGTGACTTCAGGGCGCCTGTTCCACTGGAACCTTTATCGGATCCGTATCCCGGCTACCAACAGATCCATGTCGAATACATGGAATATCAGCAGAAGTTCATCAAGTGGTACAGAGAGCGGGCTACCCCGGCAGGATGAGGTGCTGACAGAATCACTGGCCGTCGACGGGTCGGCCGTACTCTGGCTGGGCGCTTGTCATTGCGCTCTTGCTGATTTTGTGGCGGGGTTGGTGGTGGAATAGTCCTGTGGTGGACCGGTCCGGCTTGCCTTTAGCTGACGATCGGCGTCCCCGCGGTCGAGTCGAAGCGTGCAGCTCAGCGGAGGTCTGCGAGGTAGAAGGCCTGCGTCGAGATGATCCTTGCCGGTCCGTGACTTCGTCTGTGCATGATGTTGTCAACGCCAGTGACTCTCCGTATGCTGGTCGATCGTCAATGGCGTGCGATGTCAGGGGCTCATCGATAATCAGCCTCACTGAATCGCTCACCATGCCCACTGGTATGGCGTCAGCATGTGAGCCGTCTCGGTGCGAGCGCGCCGAGCTTCCAGGAAAGTGGTGAACGTGACCGACAAATCTGCTGACCCCCGTCGCATCATGCAGCATGCGGACGACATCGAGGCCGAGGTGGTGCCGAGGATCAAGCAGGCCGGGGACACGCTCAACAAGGACGGTACCTACAACCTGGAGGGCGGTGACTTCAGCATCACCTGCATGGCCGCCGGGTCGGCCTACCCGATCGCGCTCCAGTTCGCTTTCGAGGACATCAAGATGCTGATGTCCACCGCCAAGTCATATGCCAAGAAGGTTGAGACCGCTGGGCGCATGTACGCGAAGGCCGAGCTGAGGAGCGCTGGGAAGTAGGCGGCGACGCGTGAGCATCGAGCAACGGCGAGGAAAGGTGGACGAGGTTGGGTAACGGTGCCGGCAATCGTGGCGGTCAGTCGCCTGGCGGTCCGGAGACTCCCCCGTGGGACAGCGGCGGGCAGAATTCCGGCGGCTCCCCTGATCATGGCGGTCCGGCGCAGAGCAGACAGTCCTCCGGGAACAGCCCCGGCCCCGACTCTCGACCGAGCGGCGGCCCGCAGTCATCAGGGGGCGAAACTCCGGCGTCTCAAACAGCCCCGAGCCCGCAGCAGGACGCGGGGAGCCAGCAAAGCCCTAGCGGAGACGCATCTTCGAGGGGCGGGCGGAGTACGGGGGATCAGAGCTCCGGATCCGGTACGCCTACCAGCGGCGGGCCGGACTCTGGGAGCGGACAGCAGAGTCCTGCAGGGGATCAGAGCTCCAGCGGCGGACAGAACGCGAACAACCACTCCACCTCGGGCGGGCAGAACAGCAGCGGCGGGGGACAGCAGTCTTCCAGCCAGCGGCACCCCCAGACGCAGAACGCCCATTCCAAAAGCTTGAAGCAGGGCGTCGGTGCTGGGGCTCTCGGATTGGGCGGCGCACTCATGGCGGCGGCGTCGGGCGGCTCTATCGTCGGGGTCCATGAAAGCCTGATGAGCGTTGCCACAAACATGGCGCAGGGCGCTGGCTTTGTGCTTCCGCCAGCTTTCATGGTCGCTTTCCTTTTCAAGGAGTCCACGGCCAAGACGACCAAGCTTGAAGTAGCTGCTAAGGACTGGGCCGACGCGGCAAACAAACTCAGCGAAGCCGCTCAGACGATCAGAACTATGGTCAAGGCAATTCCCTACGAAGCCTGGACCATGGACGACCGTCCTCTCTATGAGAGCGCCGTCGAGGATTTCGGACAGCAGCTAGACGCGCTCGCCCAATACATCGATGCCGTGCAGATCTCCATCATGGTGGTGGCGTACGCGCTGTTCACCTATTCGATCTTCGCATTCGGCATGGCCGTTTACCTGGACGCTCTCGCCATATGCGTAGGGGCGGCCGCCGCCGCCTCGGTCACGGTGGTCGGGGCTCCCGCGAGCGCGACGGTCATCGCCGAGTGTCAGGCTCTGGCGTCTACCGGGCTGACCATCACGGCTGTGGCGACCGGGGTTCTCGCCGCCGTGGCCACGGGAGTTGCGATGGTCATGGGCGGTGGTGCGCTGCTCACCGCAAACTCCCAGCAGGACAATGGCGCCACCGGTGCTTTCGACGCGTTCAAGAAGGCGGTGGTCACCGGTGGAGCCGCAGCCGGCGCCAACCTTCTGCAGGGTGCTGCGAACAGTGGTCTGAACTTCCTCAACAGGTCCGGCGTGAAGATGTTCCCGCTGGCGGAAGTCGACTTCGACGCCGACCGGGACATCGAGAACACCTGGAATGTCGGGGGCGGCGTCAAACTGACGACGCCCGAGGGCCAGGGAGAAGCCGAGGCCGGGTACCACGCGAAAATCAAGGATGGGCACGTGCAAGGCCAGGAGCTCGAAGCCAAGGGCAAGTGGACCCATCCGGGAAGCGATGTCGGCATCGGCGGCGGCGGAAAGCTCGAATGGGACGAGAACGAGAACCTCAAGAATAAGTCGGTCAACGTCGGAGTTGAGCACGGCCCGTCCGGAAGCAAAGTCGAGTACGAGGCCAACTGGGACGAGAACAACAAGTACAGCGACAAATACAACGTCAATACCCCGATCTTCAACAGGACAGACGGCAGCTTTGAGAAGAAGCAGGAGGACCCGCCGCCTCCGTGGGACCAGGGCCTGTGACGCGTGCTGAGCAGTTCTGCCCTCGGGACGTCGCCTGGCAGGCGACGCCCATCATTCAGGTGAACTGAGACGCGGCGAGACCGCACTGCGCGGTCTCGCCGCGTTTCTCTCAGGTGGCGGATCCTGGACGATGGCGCCGACCATGCCCACGGTTCGGCGTGCTCGACGACAACTCGCCTACAACGCTGCCGGGCAGCCGTCAGGCGCCGGAGCCGGTCGAGGCTCCCGAGCCCGCCGTCCGCCCGAGCCGTCCCTACGCGACCCGCGCGCCGAACGCGAACAGGCGGCCGAACGGCTGCCGCGGGGGAGGAAGAGCCTGGGCTGGACGTCGTCCTCACCGGCCAGGTCTTCATGGACATGATCTTCACCGGGCTGCCGGGCCTGCCGGTGCCCGGCACCGAGCTGGTCACCGACGGCCTCGGCTCGGTCCCCGGCGGCGTCGCCGACATCGCCGTCGCCATGAGCCGCTTGGACCTGCGCGTCGGGTCTGACGGCCCCGTTCTGCGACGACATGTTCGGGGCGTTCCTGTGGCGCACCCTGTTCGAGCAGGGGGACCTGCGCACGCGGCGTCCGGCTCTGGACGTGCCGGACCGGCGACGCTTGAACTAAGGACCTCTCGGCGGACGTACGCTGCGCACGCGCCCAGTTCTGTCAACGTGCTGCGTTACGGGTGCCTGCTGTGGGCGGCGGGGGTGGCCAGGATCGGGTCAGGGATGCGAGCGCCTGTCTTCATCTGACCTTGCCTGTCTCAGGGGGGAGCGCCGTGGAGGACCTCTTCGCTCCCGCAGCGTCTCGATCTGCGCGTCCGTGTTGTGTGACGCCACTGTTCTGCTCTCGACCTGCACGTTCTTACTGGGCGGGTCGACTGGCCGTGTGGAGCTATGGGCATGGCGGGTCGCGTCACGGTGAACATGTGCTGCGCGTGCATCCAGTGCTGTGAGCGTGCTGCGCTACGGGTGCCTGCTGTGGGCGGCGGGGGCCAGGATCAGGTCAGAGATGCGAGCGCACACCTTCATCCGACCTTGTATGTTCTGGGGAAGCGCCGCGGAGCATCCTTCTCGCTCTCACAGCGCCTCGATCTGCGCGTCCGTGTTGCCTGACCGTGCCGTTGGACTGTCGCCCTGCACGTTCTTGATGGACAGCGTCGACGGCCGCGTGGAGCCGCGAGCGTGGCGGGTTGAGCCGCGTTTCCGGTGAACATGCGCGGCGCGTGGGGCCCTGTGCTGCCATGTGCTTCGCTGACGGGGCCGACTGCGAGGGCTGTGAGAGGGGCCGGAATCAGGGCAGAAACGCGAGCTCACCGTCATCGGACTCGTGCTCGTGCCGCGGAAGTGCCGTGGGGCGTACTGCTTACCCCATGGCGCCTCGGCTCCTCGTTCGCTCTGCCCGACGACCGTCCCCGTTCGGCTGCCGTCCGCGCGCGTCCTTCGAGCTTCCCCTCCGACCGCGGGCGGCTGGGCGTGGCGAGCGACCCGGTCAGCTCACCAGATCAGCCGTTGAGGGCGGCGGAGATGGAGTTGATGTTGCCGACCATCTCCTGCTCGGCCTTCTCGTGGTTGTCGGCCACGAGGGTCAGCTTCTCGCCGAAGGCGCGCAGGTCGTCGGCGGCTCCGGTGAACGACTCGTTGGCCGTCTCCTGGATCGCCAGGTAGGACTCGCCGATCAGCATGCCGATGTCGTCGTTGCCCCACGGCGCGCCCATGCCCTCCACCGTGCCCACCAGGCTCTGCCACTCCTGAGCCAGCCGGTCGCCGGCCGCGGTGAGCTCCTTGGCGGCCTGGCGCACCGTCTCGGGGCGGATGGCGTAACCGTTGGTCATCGGCTGCCTCCAATCTTGGCCAGGGTGTCGTTGAGGGCCTGGGTGATCAGCTCCATCTGCCGCAGGCTCTGGTTCTGGATCTCCTCGATCTGCTTGCCGAGCGCCGCCGGGTCCACCGCCCCCTCGGCCGCCCCGGCCGTCGCCGCCTTGGCCCTCAGGTCCTCAAGGGCCGCGTTGACCGCCTCCACCAGCCGCTCGCCCAGCTCCTGGGAGGACATCCGCATCACCCTGGGGTTCAGTTCCACGCTCTTGAGCCGCCCCCCGGCCACGGCGGTCACCTTGATCCGGCCGTCGGCCGCCTCGCCGACCCCCTCCAACGCGTCACCGTCGGCGGTCTTGGTCTTCTCGGGGCGGGGCGCGGTGTTGCCCTGACGCATCGACTCCAGAGTCTTGCGCGCCTCGGTCAGCATCCGGTCGAGCTCGGCGCTGGAGAACCCCGCCACCCTCGTCACCTCCAAGATCGAAACCATGCATCAGCGAGCATATGTCGCAGCATGGCCGAATACGGGCGTCATTGATAGGACGGACGAGGTACGAGAAGGGTTCGCGGCGCCGCGGTCGACGTCCCGGGGGTCGGGCGTGGACCGCGTCCCGTGGCACCGCCGCCCCTGGGAAATATCATTGTTCCGGCTAAGGATCGAAATGGGCGACCCCGTGGCCTCCGCGCGGTCATCATGGATCGTCCGAACGCCGTAGGGACGGGCCCTTGGTCCCCCGAAGCGGCGGCGGGCACAGCGCTACGCCGCACGGTCGGAGTCTCGTAGGCTTGCGGTGACGAAAGGGAGGCACGTGTCCGACTCGAGCTGGCAGGAGGACGTCCTGCGCGAACTGGGCATGCCCCGGCGCGGACTCGCGACTCTCGAACGAGATACGCCTGCCGCGTCGCAGCCGGTCGTGCCGCCGTCGTCCGCTCCCGCGGCGCCGCAGCCTCCGGAGCCGTCCCCCGCCGTGCAGCCGCCGCGTCCCGAAGCGGCGCCCGCACCGCAGCCGCCGCGGCCTGAGCCGACGCCCGCCGCGCAGCCGCAGCAGCCCGCGCAACCGCAGCCGGCCGAGCCGATGGAACCGGCGCACCACGCGCCGATGGCGCCGGAACAGCCGCAGCCGGCGGTCCCCTCGCCGCAGCACGAACCGGACGGCGTTTCGCACCCTCCGGCGCCGCAACCCGAACCGGTGGCGCAACCGGACCCCATGGCCGCGCCCGTGTCACCGGACGGCGGCGCCGCCCCCGCCGCGCCTGCGCCTCCCGCGGACCCCACGCCGTCCGCGCCGCAGCCGATGGTGCACGCCGAGTTCGGCCCCGAGGCGGCGATCGTGCCCGTGGTGACCTCCGCGGCGCCGCCCATGCCCGGCACCCAGGCCCCCGAGGACGGCGAGGACACCTCCGAGGAGTCCGCCCAGGCGGCCTCGGCGCCCGCGCCGGTGCAGCCGCCGCCTCCCCCGCCGCAGCAGCAGACCGGCGGCGGCCCGCGCGTCGCCGACGAGCTGGTGCGCAAGTCCCATCACGGCGACCCGCTGCTCGTCCGGGTGGGACGCGGGGTGCGCAAGGCCGTCGGCGCGTCCGGTTCGTCCAGCATCAAGTCCCAGACCGAAGTCGCCGAGATGCTGCAGCGTCCGGTGCCGAGCTTCCGCCAGTTCGCGGTGGTCAGCGTGCGCGGCGGCGCGGGCAAGACCACCATGGCGGCGCTGCTGGCCACCGAGCTGGCGCGTCATCGCGCCGACCGCGTGCTGGCCGTCGACGCCGACGCCGAACTGGGCTCGCTGCCGCTGCGGCTCGGCGTCCAGGCCGACCGCTCCCTGTTCGACCTGGCGGGACGGCAGCCCCGTTCGTTCGAGGAGGCCGCGCAGTACCTCGCGCGCGCCGGCGAACGGCTGTGGGTGCTGTCGTCGACGCGCGGCGGACGGATATCGGGGGAGTTCACGTTCGACACGTTCCAGACCGCGCTGAGCGCCGTCAGCCGCTACTTCGCCACCGCCGTCGTCGACTGCGGCGCGGGCATCCTCACCGACCTGCATCAGGGCATCCTCGGAAGCACGCACGGCCTCGTCCTGGTCACGCCCGGGACGGTGGACGGGGCGCTGAGCGCCCGCGGCGCGCTGGAGTGGTTCCAGAACAACGGGCGGCACGCGCTGCTGCAGCGCACCGTCATCGCGATGGTGACGCACGCGCCGCAGGCGGGCGCCGACCTCAACCGCGCCGAACAGATGCTCAGCCAATGGGGGCTGCCCGTGGTGCGCGTCCCGTACGACCGGCATCTGGCGATCGGCGGCGCGTTCGACCACGGCAAGCTGGCCGGCGGCACCGGCACGGCCGTCGGACGCATCGCCTACGAGGTGTTCGCCCGCTCGATCGGCGCGGGGGTGGGCCGATGAGCTGCGACCTGGTCGCCGTGGTGCGCAGACCGCCGGACGTGCGCGCGGTCCTGGAAGGGCTGATCGCCATGGGCGTGTCGGTGGAGATCCGCGGCGGCGAGCCCGCGGCCACCCGACTCTACAACCTGGAGGGCCAGCTCATCGTCTCCATCGAGAACCCGGTGCAGGTGGCCGTCCCCGGCGAGATCCGACGGCTGCTCGGCGCCGAGTTCGCGGCGCGGCTGCCCTCCCCGTCCGCTCCGATGTGGTGGGTGGACGTCCGCGCGGTCGCCGACCTGCCGGAGGGGGTGGAGGTGGCGCGCAGGTTCGCCGACGCCCTGGTGCACTGGCTGGGCGGCGCCGTCTACCCCGACGGCGAGTCGGACGGACCGCCGCTGAGCTGGCGCGCGGCCGACCACAGCGGCGCGACGGCCGGCTCGAGCGCGAGCAGCAGCCCCGCCCCGAGCTGACTCCGTCCGCTTCGCAAGGCGGCAACCCGCCACGGCGGCGACAGCGCACGGCGGATGACGCCCAGCTGCACGCGATGGCCCGGTGCTCCACTCGCCGGGCGGGACGTGCCGAGATCGGGTGCTGCACGGCGACGACAAGGCGGCACCCCCGCCTGCCCTCCGGGCATCCGCTGCGCCGCCACGTTCTCTACCGCCTGCCGTCCACTCATGGACGACCTATGCCCACGCCGCCACGGGCACCCATGGCACGCGACCGGCCCGCTGGCCGCGTACAGCGAAGGCCATGACCGTGCTGCGTCCCCGAACCGAACCCGCTCCCGATGTGGTGCATCCGCCCGACTGGCGCGACACCGTGCAGCGGCAGCACGGACCAGGCCTGTGCATCCGGGAGTGCCCTGGCTGAGGGTGCGAGCCGCTTGAACGGACGACGTTGGGCACCTCGACGTCCAGCTGTGGAGGGCGTGAGGAGCCGAGGTGCCTTCGGCGAACGAGGCCTTCTCAAGCCCGTGGCCTCGAATGGGTGGTTGAGGTTGACGACGTATCAGCATGGGGGGCTGTCTCATGCGCCGTGCACGAGTAGATGTCCCCGCCGACCTCTACGACCGGATGCCCTGTCGTCCGGCCTGGGCATGCCCGCGGGCCAACTGCACCTTCCACAGTCCGGCCGCGACCTGACCGTCCCGTCCGGCGGCCTCGCGCGGCAGGTAGCGTTCGCGCTCTACGAGACGATCGACGCAGTGGAACAGAATGCTCGTGACGAGCGGCGTTCGCTTACTCCGGAAGAGGAGGCTCTGATCCACGCGCTGCGGGTGCGGACTCACAAGCTGTTCGAGGATGAGTTGCGGGCGAAGGGGCTCAGGGGGATGCCCGAGGAGTCTTAGATGGGCGTTGAGGTGGGCGCGTCGGCGTGCCGGCGGTCGGAACTTAAGGGGTGTCGCCCCGAAGTCGAACGCACGTGACCGAGTGTGTGAGCAGCGTGACCTGATGCCGATCCGAGAAGCCCGCTTCCTCCTCACCAAAGCGGTCCATACTGGGCGGCGGGCGTTCGGAACGCCCACCCTTGTGAACGGCACGCAAGTCGCGCCGGAGTGGCGCTGCGAGCAGGAGCTCGCTGGTGATCTCGACCTTCTCCTCGGCCATGATCTGCGCCATCGCATGGGCGAGCGCCGAACGCACGTCGGTGAACCCCGTCGCCCGCGCCTGACCGTCCTCGGCGAACCCCACCGTGAGCCACCCAGAGCCGGCGCTGACCACCGACCAGCACCCCTCGGCCAGCCGCCCGATCTGGAGACGCCCCGCACCCCCCCGGGACGACTTCCTCCAGCCTCAGCCGGGCCTTGGCGAAGATGTCGGCGATGCTTTCAGGCAGCAGCGCCACCAAGTCGGGGGCCTGCCGCGTGTGGCGGCGTCATGGACGGATTGAGGTAAGTGGTGAGTGAGAACCGGCGAGTGGGTCCGGCTGGTGAGAACGAGTCCCTTCCAGACGGCACGCAGTTCCCGCCGCAATCTCCGCTCGTCGGGTGGAGAGGACGCGAGGTGGAGCCTCGCACACTCGGTCCTCAAGGCGACGCCGTCGGGCGGGTCGGCAGAGGCACGGGGCCGGAGTTGCCTCCACCGCCGCCGGGCGAGCCGCTTCCGCCGCTCCCTCCGAATGCGTTCGAGGCCTTGCCTCAGAACTATGACGGCTGGACGCGCGAGCCCGTGGTGTACCTGCCGGTGGTGTTGGGCGGAGTCCAGATCGGGTGCCTGTGGGCCTCAACGCGCCATAAGGCGGCCGGCTTCTTGTACCTGCCCGAGGCGATCGACCGGGAGGAGTACTTCTACGCTTCCACGATCTGGTGGGAGCGACTGGGGGAGGCCTACCGACAGGGATTGCCTGCCAGGGAGGCGATCCTGCGCTGGCGGGGCGCTCCTGAGGATCCCCGGGCAGGGGGCATACCGGCGGACGCGCGGGAGCGTGAGCTGCCGAGCCTCGCCGCGCTGCACGAAATGGTGGCGCCGGGGGTTCCAGCGCCTGAAGGACCGTTGATCCAGGACGGGAAGCTCCCCGATGGCACGCCGGTGGACCGGTCGCAGGGCTGGGGACCGTTGGTCAGCAGCCCTTTGCCGACGTACGCGCCCGAGTGCGACGGGCCGATCCGCTACGTCCCTGTCGTCCTGCGGGACGCGGTCGTGGGGTACGTGTGGGCATCAGTGACCGGAGAGGCCGCCGGCTACCTGCCGCGCGAGGCCGCCGGGCAGGACGGCCAGGTCGCCGCCGGCCTATGGCAGTTGTGGCTCAGTCGCAGTTTCGAGGAGGGCGCATCGAGTCTGGTGGCCCTGCGCCGCTGCAAGGCGATGCCGGAGGATCGGCTCTCCAGGGTCATCGGCGCCGACGCCGAGGAGCGGGAGCTGCCGAGCCTTCAAGCCCTGCGGGAGCTGGCACGGCAGTGACCGCCACAAACGGTGGGCGACGTGGACGGGAGGTCGCTCGAAGAGTCGAAAGCCTTCGGGGACGAAGTGCAGGGGAAGAGTGTGGCTGAGCGTTATCCGCAGTACTACTTCTATGAGCGTTGGCCGGTCGTCTTCGTGCGGACGCCCGAGGGTGGTCTGGAATGTCTGGCGTTGTCGCCGAAGACCGGCGGGTTCGAGCGGGACATGTCGTACTACCGGAAGATCCTGTTCGGTACGACCGCCGACATCGACACGGTGACCCGCGACGAGTTCATCCAGCGTGTCGAGGCCCTGCGCAGAAAGCGGCTCAAGGGCGAGGGGCCCGTCTTCGCGCTCTACGAGACGATCAAGGCGATGCAGCAGAAAATTCTCGGCGCGGGGCGGAGGATCACCCCCGAGGAGAAGGCTCTCATCCACGCTCTGCAGGTGCGGACTCACAAGTTGTTCGAGGCCGAGTTGCGTGCGCAGGGGCTTCGGGGGATGCCCGAGGAGTCTTGATGGACGGGGCGGACGCTTCGGCATCGAAGCCGGGGCGCGCGCTGTTCGCGCTGCTTCACCCGAAGGACGCTGCTGTCCGGGTAGACGTGGCGAGTGTCACGTCCATCGGCGCGAGCACAGAGTCCGCTTCCTGGTCGGATGAGACGGACTGAGCCGCTGGTCAATGACGTACGCGGCCTGGATTGGGGACGTGTGGCGACGAAGACATGTGGGGGACGTCACCCCGAGGAGCTGGAGCCTTGGTGAGGGCATCCGAAAAAGCATCTGGTAGCGCATCACGTGTCGTCCATACCGGGTCTCTGTGACAGAACGACTTCGAATCCAGACAGTGCTCCTTCCGTCGGAGCCAACGTCCGGATCAGTGCTTGTGATGAAGGGTGTCCCCGATGCGGTCGGACGGCCGGAATACGATGCGGCGTCGGACATCTGGTGGGAGCGGCTGGCCGACGCCTACGAGCAGGGGTTGCCCGCCGCGGACGCCGTCTTGCGGTGGCGCGGTGCTCCGGAGGAGCCCCGAGCGGGCGGCATTTCCGGCGGACGCGCGGGAGCGTGAGCTGCCGAGCCTGGCCTCGTTGTACGAGGTGGTGGAACCCGGCGTACCGGCGCCCGAGGGGCCGTTCATCCAAGACGGAAGGTTTCCGGACGGCACACCGGTGGACCGGTCGGAGGGGTGGGGCCCGCTGATCAGCGCACCGCCGCCTCCGATGTACGGGACGGCGAGCGACGGGCCGATCCGGTACGTGCCTGTGGTCCGTGACGGCGTGGTGGTGGGGTACCTGTGGGCGTTGTTGGCAGGGGACGCCGCCGACTTCGAGCCGCGGAAGGCTGCCGGTGTGAAGGGCGAAATCGCGGCCGCCCTGTGGAAGACGTGGCTCAGCGACATCTACGCCGAGGACGTGTCAAGCCTTGAGTCACTGGGGCGCTGCAAGGCCTCAGCGGGTCATCCGTTGTCCGGAGTCGTCGGCGCCGACGCCGAGGAGCGGGAGCCGCCGAACGTCCAGGCCCTGCGGAAGACGGCTCAACGGTGATCGCCGACGTGCCGGCCGGAGCGGAGGGACGCGGCCGGCACTGGGAGCATCCAGGGACGCAGTGCAGGGGAAGAGTATGGCTGAGCGTTATCCGCAGTACTACTTCTATGAGGGGTGGCCGGTCGTATTCGTGCGGACGCCCGATGGCGGTCTGGACTGTCTGAGGTTGTCGGCGGAGAACGGGGAGTTCGTCCGGAACATGTCGTACGTGCGGAAGATTCGATACGGCACGACTGCCGATATCGATACCGTGACCCGGGACGAATTCATCCAGATGGTCGAGGCTCTGCGGGGCGAGCGGCTCAAGGGCGAGGGGCCGGTGTTCGCGCTGTACGAGACGATCGACGCAGTGGAACAGAAGGCTCGTGATGAGGGGCGTTGGCTCACTCCTGAAGAAGAGGCCCTGATCCACTCGCTGCGAGTGCGGACTCACGAGTTGTTCGAGGCCGAGTTGCGTGCGCAGGGGCGTAGGGGGATGCCCGAGGAGTCCTGATGGACGGTGGTGTGGACGCGTCGACGTTGGAGCCGTGGACGGAGCACGAGCCGGGTGCGCTCTTGTATCCGGAGGGTGCCTCGCTGTTCGCATGGGCGCGACGGAATGAGGCAACAGCTGCGCGCGGGCATGTATCAGCAAGGCGTCGGCACCTGGTTCACCGCCACGGTCAAGCTCACCCGCCCCAACAGGTACGAGGTCCAGTTCGACAACGAGGGCGAACTGGCGTGGGGTCAACGGCTACCGGTGGCGGCGCTGGATGAGGAACGGCGCATGTTCCCTCGCGATCCTCAGCACACCCCCGGGTGGCTGCGCCGCGGCGCAGGCGAGTTGCGCATCGCAAAACCGTTCGACTCTTTCGCCCCCGACGGGACCCCCGTCGTGAATCGCCCCGAGGTGCCGGAGGGCGAGTGGGACGCGGTGGTGCGCTACCTGGAGCAGGCGCCGATCGTGCTGGCCGCCCGCGGCTTCGACGTCGATGTGCTCGACCCGGCGCGTCCCCGTCGGGTGCCGTTGACCTACCACACCGACGGCACGTGGGTGTGGTCCGGCGCGGTCGGCTATCACCTGCGCGTGCACGGGGTGCCGCCGGAACCCGAACTGGTCGCCCACATCCGGTCGGGCGGCTTCCAGGTGCCCGAGGTGAGCGACGAGGTGCGTTCTCAAGCCGTCGCGGCCATCACCGGTCCGGCCTGAGGAAGTTGATAAAGAGGACGTCATGAACGACCTTCCGCCCCAGGGCCGTCCGCCCGGCGACCCGCGTCCTCCATTCCCGCCCCCGCCGCCCGTCCCGCCGCCCCCGCCGGGCATGCCGGGACCGTTCGGGGCCGGGACGTTTCCGGGGCGGCCTCCGATCGGGCCGCCCCCGATGCGGAACAACGCCCCGCGAGGCTACGAGCCGTTCACCCGCAAGCCGCTGGTCTACCTTCCGGTGATGCTGCGCGGACGGCATATCGGCTACCTGTGGGCCGGGATGACCGGCACGGCGGCCGGGTTCATCCGACGCAACGAATTCCTCACCGAGGCGTTCGAGGCGCCGATGGTGTGGAGCGAACGACTCGCCGAAGCCCACGCGCAGGGCCTGCACGCCCGCGAGGCGATCCGCCGGTGGATCGGCGCGCCTGAGGACCCGCGCGGCGGCGCCGTCCCACCGGACGCCCGAGAGGGACACGCCGACGACCTCGCCCAGCTGCAGGCGCTGGCCAATCCCGGCGAGCCGCCGACTCCCGGGCCGTTGATCCAGGACGGCGAATACCCCGACGGCACCCCGGTGGACCGCTCGAGGGGCTGGGGGCCACTGCACTTCCAACTGCCGCCGAGCTACTCGCCGACTGCCGCGGGGCCGGTCCGGTACCTGCCCGTGGTCAAGGACGGGCTCGTCCTGGGCTACCTGTGGTCCTCGGTCGCCGGTGGCGCGGCGTCGTTCCTGGCGCGCCGCGACGCGGGCGTGGACGGACGCAACGCCATCGCCGCCTGGACCCCGCGGCTGCGCGAGCTGCACGGCCAGGGCGTCCCCGCCACAGAGATGCTGCGACGCTGCCGCGCCATGGCCTCCGACCCCCGCGCCGGGGCGGTTCCCGCGGACGCGCGGGAGGAGGAGGCCGCGAGCCTGGCCGACCTGGAACGCCTCGCCGCGACCTTCGAGCAGTCGCTGCGGATCTCGTTCAACCCTGACCCGGACGACCCGGCCGTGGCGCGTCGCCCGGCCGTCCCCGCGCATGAGCGCGCGGCACTGCTGGACTACCTGGAACGCGCGCCGGTCGTGCACGACGCCGGTGACCCGCTGCCCGATCCGTACGACCCGCGGCGGCGGCCCGTCGTCCCGAACACCTTCCACACCGACGGCACGTGGGTGTGGCTCGGCGGCGTGGCGCACTGTCTGCGGGTCCACGGCGTGCCGCCCGAGCCTGACCTTGTCGAGCATGTGCGCGCCAACCGGTTCCGGCTGCCCGAGGTCGGCAGGGACGCTCGAGCACGGGCGAGGGCCGCGCTCGAGCGTCAGGGGGTCCTCGTGGGCCCTCCGCCCGCCGCAAGGCCGACCGCATCGGAGAAGAAGACCGAACGCCCCAGGCGCATCGATCCTCGGGACGTGCGGCGGACCACCGAGGATCTGGCGTTCCAGCAGGTCGGGAGCACGATCGACAACTACGCCTCCAACACCACCAAGCCGGTTCGCTACCTGGTGGTCGGCGGAAAGCGCGGCGTCCTGGGCTACCTGTGGGCCGCCGAGGGGGAGGAGGCGGCCGGGTTCGTGTACCGGCCGGACGCCGGGGACGACGGCCCTAACGAGGGGGTGGCCTGGGTGATCGAGCTGCGCGCCGCCAAGGCGCGCGGCGTCCCCGCGTCGCGGCTGCTGGAGGAGTTCGCGAAAGCGCGCCTTCCGGTCGCGCCGGACGCCGACCACCTGGGTCGGATCATTCCCGGGTCCGAGGGCCGGGCGCCCAGCCTCGACGCGCTGAAGGCCATGGCGAAGCAGCCTCCGAAAGACGGCTGACGGTCCCAGCGGCGGCCGGCGGCGGGATCAGGACCGGCCCCCCAGAGCCGTTCGGGTGACCGGCAGGTCATGGGCGCCTTCTTTGCGCAGATGACGCGTCGGCGCTGCGGCGTTGGCACAGCGCGACGCGGGCGGCGGCGCCGCGCCGGACGCGGTCGGTGTGGCGGACGAGGCGGTGGACGTCGCAGTGTCGCAGGGCGCCGCGGGTGCGTTGGCGTCGGGCGGCGGCCGCTTGCGCGTAGCGTCGGCGAGTGCGGCGGTAGGGCCTGCTGCTGGGCATGAGCTGCGCCTGGTGGAACAACGAGCGCAACCGCCACCAGGACACACCGTTCACCGCTTGGCCGCCGAACATCGAAGCCATGCGGTCGCCCAGGGCGAGTGTGTGGTGCCTGCGGAGGCCCAAACAGCCAGCCGGTTGGGGAACGTTTGGTCGGTTGGCGCGCGCAGCGGTGCGGCTCCCCCAGTGTCATCGCGGACACACCGTCTGCACCGACATGACGCCGCCGGGTGTGCGGATGCGTCGCGTCCCCGCCGGAGGGCGTGTCCACCGTCGGGAGGCCTCGGCCGAGTGAATGACGGACCCGCGTGCCGCGCGCATGCGGGGCATGGACCGTTCAAGAGAACGGGGCCGTACCGGCCGCGCCTGGGGCGGCGGTACGGCCCCGATGATGTGCGGGTGGAAGTCGTCAGTTGCTGAAGCGCAGGGCGTTGGTCACCTCGACGCCCAGTTCGCCCGCCGTGTTGAACACGGGGCCGCCGCGGTCGCCGGCGGAGCCGCCCTTCGCCCAGTAGGACTGGGCGTAGATGACCGACGAGTTCAGGGTCCAGGCCCGGGTCCACGAGCCGGGCTCTCGGGAGAGCTGCGGCATGCCGCTGCCGGCGGACGGCTTGAGGAGTCGAGGCCAGCCCTTGGAGTACACGGCCCGGCTGACGGCGCTGGCGTCGGACGGGCTGTTGAGGTTGACGACCGAGATGACGGTGACGATGGTCCGCGACGGGTTCGCGTACACCGCCGAGTACATCTGGCCGTTGCAGGGGTGGAGCCGGAGCCGTTCCAGCATGGTGGAGTTGGCCCGGGCGGTGCACGAGTCGATGCGCGTGCCGACCTGGGTGAACGTGTTGCCCTTGTAGGTGCGGATGGTCGACTTGAGCACGTCGCGCGGGTCGATCGCGCCGCCGCCCGTGGTGGTGGACGTCGTCGGCGTGCTGAAGGGCGAGTACGTGGTCGTGGGGGTCGTGGAGGTCGGCACGGCGATCGGCGGGACCCGGTCGTCGTCATCGTCGTCGCTGCTCGCGACGATGACGATGACACCGATGATCAGGACGAGCACGAGGAATCCGCCGCCGAAGAGCAGCGCGAGGATGGCTTTGCCGCCGCCGTCGCTCTTGGGCGGCGGGGGCGGGTTCCCCAGGAAGCCGGGACCGTGCGGGGGTCCCGGCGGGTAGCCCGGCTGCCCTGGCCACTGAGGCGGATTCATGGTCCCTCCGAGCAGGTCGAACAGTGGGGTGGAACAACTCCGCGATCATCGGACGGCCCCTGCGGTCCGGAATGATCGATGGATCGCGCCGCCTCTCTCGCAAGGCGAGAGAGGCGGTCGGTGTTCATGTGACGCGGCGCCGTCCGATGCCGTTCCGCCTCTCGGCGAGAAAGTGCCGGAGCCGCCGGTGACGAGAAGCGGGCCGGGCAGCGCTCGACCGTCGGCGGCAGAAGGTGCTCAGCGGCGGGAGTGGTGCGCGAGCACCCTCGACAGCAGCCGGACCAGTTCGCCGCGTTCGTCAGGGGAGAGCGGAGCGAGCAGTTCGTCCTGGATCTGGGCGAGCACCCGGTCGAGCCGGTGCAGGCGGCGCGTGCCGGCGGGGGTGATGGTGATGACGTTGCGGCGCCGGTCGGACGGGTCGGGCGAGCGGCGCACCAGGCCCTGGTCGGACAGCTCGTTCAGCATGGCGACCACGTCGCTGCGGTCGATGCCGGTGCGGCGGCCGAGGTCGGCCTGGCTGGCCGGGCCGAACTCCTCCAACGCGGCCAGCAGCCGGTAGTGGTAGCCGCGGGCGCCGGCGGCGGCCATGTGGGCGGCGACCAGCCGCTGGGCGTGCAGCGACACCTGGTTGATCAGCCAGCTCGGCGCGTCCTGCAGGCGTGCGGGGGTGGCGTCGGCGGGCGTGGCGCTCATGCGCGTCAGTCTAACCGCGAAGTCGTTGGTCGCACCCACGAAATGGCGTTATCGTTGGTCGAGCCAACATTCGTCGACGTTCCCGGATGGAGGTGCACGATGCCGGACGAGCGGCTGACCCCCTTCCGCCTCGACGTCCCCCAGGCCGACCTCGACGACCTGGCGGCACGGCTGGAACGCACCCGCTGGCCCGACCAGATGCCCGGCGTCGGCTGGGACCACGGCATACCGCTGGAACGGGTCAAGGAGCTGGCCGAGCACTGGCGCACGGGCTTCGACTGGCGCGCCCAGGAGGCCGCGCTCAACGCCTTCCCGCAGATCACCACGGTCATCGACGGCACGCGGGTGCACGCGCTGCACGTGCGGTCCCCGGAGCCGGACGCGCTGCCGCTCGTCATCACGCACGGCTGGCCGGGCTCCGTCGCCGACTACCTCGACGTCATCGGCCCGCTGACCGACCCGCGCGCGCACGGCGGCGACCCGCGCGACGCCTTCCACCTGGTCATCCCGTCGCTGCCCGGCTTCGGGCCGTCCGGTCCCACCCGCGAACCCGGCTGGGACGTCGGCCGCATCGCGCGCGCCTGGGCCGAGCTGATGGCCCGCCTCGGCTACGAGCGCTACGGGGCGCAGGGCGGCGACTGGGGCACGCCCGTCTCCTGCGAGCTGAGCGCGACCGTGCCGGAGCGCGTTGTCGGCGTGCACCTGACGTACCTGCCGACGCCCGTGCCGTCCGGCGTCGATCCGGACGAGCTGACGGACGAGGAACGGTCGCGCGTCGAGCGCATGCGCCGCTACCTCGCCCAGCCCGCCGGGTACTGGCGGATGCAGTCGACGCGTCCGCAGACGCTCGCGTACGCGCTCACCGACTCACCGGTCGGGCAGCTCGCATGGATCGCCGACAAGGTCGCCGAATGGACCGACCCCGCGTGCCTCGTCAGCGACGACAAGTTGCTGACCACCGTGTCGCTCTACTGGCTGACAAGGACTGCGGGGTCGTCGTCCAGGCTCTACTACGAGGCCGCCACGGCCCGGAAAAAGCCGCTGGAGTGCCCCGTCCCCTTGGGGGTGGCCGTCAGTCCGCACGACATCGTCCTGCCGGTGCGCCGGTTCGCCGAACGCCGGTACGACCTCGTCCACTGGACGGAGTTCGACCGCGGCGGGCACTTTCCTGCCCTGGAGGTCCCCGACCTGTACGTCGAGGACGTCCGTGTGTTCTTCCGCAGATTTCGCTGAACGGCGATGCGCCGAGCCGTGAGCGCACGGTGATGCCGTGAACACCGCCCGGCAGTTAGCATCCCGCTCATGCCAGAGAAAAAGGTGAACGGCGGATTTGTTGCTTGCATCATCATCGGCCTGCTGGCGCTCATCAGCGCCGTGGGCATCCAGTTCCTGAACGTCCTCACCGGCGGGGACAGCTCGCGCGACCCCCGGCAGATGGCCGAGCTGGGCAACTTCACCATCGTGTGCGCGATCGCCGGGCTCGGACTGATCCTCATGGGCATCGGCCTGCAGATCGGCGCCCTGGCGAAGGACGGGGCGAGCACCGCCGTGCCGGGGCGGCCCGCGGTCCCGGCTTACCCGCAGGTTCCGCAGCAGCAGCCGTACGCGCAGCAGCCGCAGGCGCACTACCCGCAGCCCGGAGCCGCCGTCCCGCAGCAGCAGGCGCAGTACGCCCCGTCTCAGCAGGGGCAGTACCAGCAGTCCGGGCCGCAGCCGCAGGGACAGCACGTCCAGCAGCCCGCCGGTCAGCAGGCGCAGGAGCAGCAGTCGCAGGCTCCGCAGGGCGGGCCCCAGCAGGCCCGGTCTCAGCAGGAACCGCAGCAGGGGCAGGCGGACAGCTGACGGTCAGCCGCGCCGCTGGGCGGCCTGGAGGTGCTGCATCACCTGGCGGTGGCGTTGCCACCCGTCGGGGGTGCGGCCGTCGCCGAGCGGGAAGAGGGTGAGCGGGGCGCTCGCCGGGCCGACCTGCTGGCCGGGGATGCCGGGCGGACCGGAGACCGTGCCGGCGACGGCCAGCGCGACCGGTCCGGGGGCGCCCGTCCACCGCGGTTCGGTGGTCAGGTCGACGCGGCCCGGGACGAGCTGGACGAACAGCGAGACGACCGGCTGGTCGGCGGCCAGCGCGCCGACCAGGGACGGCAGGTGCTGCAGCGGCGGCGGGTCGTCGCCGCCGTAGCCGACGGTGACCGTGGTGACCTCGGTGATGACGCCCGTGTCCGCCGCGGTGAACTCGCACACCGCCTGCGCCGGGCGCGGGCCGTCGCCCACGACGATGAGCCGGGCCGAGGGACGCCCGCGGGCGTGCTCGGTGAACCGGTCGGGCTGCCAGGGGTGGGCGAGCGGCTCCGCGGGGCCCCAGCCGACCGGGCCCTTGCCGGTCAGCAGCTGCAGGAGGCGGTCGGCGGCGCCGCCGAGCACGCGGCCGGGGCCGTGCTGGGACCGGTAGATCAGCGAGAGCTGCGCGCCGATCGGCGCGGTGGGACGGCTGGTGTACCCCGGCGCGTAGTCGCGGGCCTCCGGGACGGGCACGAACGTGGCGCCGTTCCACTGCAGCGGCCGCCCGGTCAGGCCCTCGTAGTAACCGTCGCCGTCGCGCACGACCCACTGGGCCGCCCGCCCGGCCACGACCGAGCGCAGCGGCAGCGACAGCCGCGCGCCGATCGGGGTGACGAGCTGCAGCGTCCGGCCGGAGCCGATGCAGTCGTCCAGGGCCTCGGCCAACCAGGCGTGCAGCGCCACCACGGGGCGGTCCTGGAGCACGACCATCGCCTGGTCGGTCAGTGCGTCTACGGTGCTCATCCTCCACCGGAGTCTAGTCGCCCGGGAACGTCCGATAGTGGCCGGAAGGGCCGGTCGGCAGGGCGACTTTCTCCGCGAGCCCGGTGGCCAATGTCACTTGTGTGCTGAAATGTTACGGATGCAGCGATCGGCGACCCCGCGCGTGTACTTCGACGGCGCCGCGGCCCTGCCCCCGGACCCGGACGAGGACCCGGGGCGGAGCCGCCGCTGGCGCGTGCTCGGCTGGGTCTCCGTCGCGCTGTCGGCGATGCTCGTGGTCGGCAGCCTGACCGCCTACGGCTTCTGGCGCCGGCTGGACGGGCAGATCGTCCGCGAGAACGTCGACGACAAGCTGGGCGCCGACCGGCCGCCCAAGCTCAACAACTCCATCAACATCCTGCTGATGGGCTCCGACAGCCGGCAGGGGGCGAACGCGCGGTACGGCACCGAGCAGGGCGAACGCTCCGACACCACGATCCTGCTGCACATCTCCCCGGGCGGCGACCGCGCCATCGGCATCAGCTTCCCGCGCGACACGATGGTGCAGCGGCCCTCGTGCAAGACCCGCGACGGGCGCGTCCAGCCCGGCGGCCTCAGCATGCTCAACGCCGCGTACTCGATCGGCGGACCCGCCTGCACCTGGAAGACCATCGAGGCGATCACGAACATCCGCATCGACCACTACGTCGAGGTGGACTTCACCGGCTTCAAACGCGTGGTGGACGCCCTCGACGGCGTGGAGATCTGCGTGCCGAAGCCCGTCAACGACCCCAAGGCCGAGCTGCGCCTGCGCGCGGGCAGGCAGGTCGTCAACGGCGACCAGGCCCTCGGCTACGTGCGCACCCGCACCGGCGGACTGGGCGACGGCTCGGACCTGTCGCGCATCAAACGGCAGCAGCAGTTCATGGCGTCGGTCGTCAAGAAGGCCACCAGCCAGGGGATGCTGACCGACCCGGCCAAGACCTACCGGTTCCTGTCGGCGGTCACCAAGTCGATCAAGACCGACAGCCGGTTGTCGCTGTCGGTGATGCAGCGGCTCGCGGCCAGCATGCGCGGGCTCAGCGCGGGCAAGGTGCGCTTCGTCACCGTCCCGGTGGAGCCGTACCCGCCCGACCGCAACCGCGTGCAGTTCAACAACGCGCTGGCCCAACCGCTGTTCAAGGCGATCCGCCAGGACAACACGCTGCCGCAGGACAACCCGCAGCCGAAGCGCCCGGGCGGGGGCCCGGGCCCTGCCGGACAGCAGGCCGCCGGACGGCCGGGCCAGGCCGTCCCGCCGAACCAGGTCAAGGTCGCCGTCTACAACGGGACGACGACCGACGGGCTCGGCCAGCGCGTCGCCGACCAGCTCACCGAGAAGGGCTTCCAGGTCGTCAAGGTCGGCACGACCAAGAAGGCGGCGACGGCCCGCACGCAGATCCTGTACGGCGCCGGCGCCGAGCGGCAGGCCGCCGCCCTCGCCGCGGCGCTGCCCGGACACCCGCCCCGCGCGTCCGCCGCGGCCAAATCCGGCCACGTCTATCTGATCATCGGGCGGGACGGCGCGAACGTGGCCGAGGCCAGGCGCCCGGTTCCCAAACTGGCCGGGGAGATCCGCGCCGACCAGGACGTTTGCGCCGGGACGTGACGTGGGGGAGGCTCGTGGCACAACCCGCGAGCCAACGTGACGAGGGGGTGGATACGGCGGCGATCCGGAAACCATCGGTCGATGGTTCGCCCGGCTCCCCGATATCGTGACGACGCAGACGTACCTTTCGTCTACCCTCCGCGAACCGACCCGCCGACCGGACCCGACGGCCGACCGACCCACGACCGCGCGGGACCGTCCTCGGCGCCGCGCAACAACGGCCCGCTCCCGGGAAATGGACAGTCCTTGAAGGCCGACATACCCCCCGAACCCTTCGCCCTCCTGATGACCGTCTACGGCGGTGACCGGGAGGACTACGTCCGGGACGCCTTCCGCAGCGCCGTGCACGACCAGACCCTCCGGCCGGACCAGGTCGTGCTCGTGCAGGACGGCCCCGTCCCGCCCGAGTTGGAATCCTGCCTCCGGGAGCTGGTGGCCGAAAGCCCCGTCGAGGTGACGTTCGTCCAGCTTCGGAGCAACCGCGGCCTCGGCCCCGCCCTGGACGCCGGGCTGCAGGCCAGCCGGTACGACATCGTCGCGCGGATGGACGCCGACGACGTGGCGATGCCCCACCGCTTCCAGGTGCAGGTGCCGCTGGTGCGCGACGGCGCCGACCTGGTCGGCGCCGGGCTGCTGGAGTTCGGCGCGCACATCGGCGACGTGGTGGGCCGCCGCATCCCGCCCAGCGACCCCCACGACATCGTCCGGTACTCGCGGCTGCACGACCCGTTCAACCACCCCACCGTCGTCTACCGGCGCAGCGCGGTGATGGCCGTCGGCGGCTACGGCGACCTGCCGCTGATGGAGGACTACTGGCTGTTCGTCCGGATGATCGCCAACGGCGCGCGCGTGGTGAACGTGGCCGAGCCGCTGGTGTACTACCGCGTCGGCGACGGCGCCTACGAGCGGCGCGGCGGCCGCGACCTGCTGCGCTCGGAACTGCGGCTGCAGCGCGCGATGTACCGCGAGGGCTTCATCACCCGCTGGCAGTACCTGCGCAACGTCGTCATCCGCGGCGGCTACCGCCTGACGCCGACGTTCATCCGCCGCCCCGTCTACCGGATGCTCGTCGCCCCCTACGGCGCCCGCCGCAACCGCGCCCGCGCCCTCGACGCGCCGCAGACCTCGACCGCGCCCCCGGCTCGGGAACCGGCCGAAGACCCGCAGCCGCCGCGCCCCGCCCCCCGGTACGTCCCGCGCCACGCCCGCGACGCGCGGGACGCGGTCGCGGGCGGCGGGTCTCGGCGGGGGCGGGAGAACCCTTCACCCACCGCGGCGGACGGCTGACCGTGGCGGCCCGGGCGGAGCGGTTCAGGGGATCGGCCTCCGCCACAGGACGGGCTGTTCGTCGCTCTGGTCCATGTTGCGGCCGACGCCGAGCAGGTGGTCCTTGAACGGGGTCAGGCCCGTGATCTCCTGGTCGCCGGGACCTCCCAGGCCCTTGCCGTCGTGCTTGGCGCCGCTCCACGAGGAGCCGTCGGCGGACGTCCACGAGACCACGTCGGTCGAGCCGTCGCGGCCGGCGGTACCGGTCGCGACGAAGCCGTTGCTCGTGGCGGTCAGCGCGGTCACCTTGATGTTGTCGGTCTCCTCAGGAGCAGCCGGCCTGCTCTCGCGCCACGTCTTGCCGCCGTCCGTGGAGACATAGCCCACGGGGGTCGAGGTGGAGCCCGCCGCCCCGGTGCCGAGCGCGACGACCGTGTTGCCCTTCATCGCGACGTGCGTGAGGAACGCCTCGGCCAACCCGCCAAGCAGCGGAAGCTGCTGCAGGGTCCACTGCTTGCCGTCGGGGGACGTCCACACCGCCGGACGCGCGGCGGGCCCCTTGCCGAGAGCGGGGTCGCGCAGACCGCCGACCGCAACGTAGCCGGACGGGCCGCTTGCGACGTCCCGCAGCCAACGGTTGGAGTTGGGCAGCGCCTCCAGGCCGTTGTTGCCGACGCTCCTGCCGCGCTCCCAGGTCTTCAGGTCCGTGGAGAACCAGGTCGCGGCGGACAGTCCGTCTTCGCCGACGATCACGTAGCCGGCCGGACCGTACGTCGCGGCGAACGTGGCCAGGGAGGTGTTCTTGGCGGGCTTGAACTGCTCGCCGGAGTCGACGGCCTCCCAGGTGGCGCCGTCGGAGGAGGTGACGACCAAGGGCCGCCGCGGGGCGGCCTGGTCGGACCCGACGGCCAGCCAGCCGGCATTGCCGTGGACCACGCTCAGCAGCTTTTGCGGACCGGGCCGCGAGAGCGCCGTCCCCTCGCCCTGTGCCCGGCTCCACGTACTGCCGTCGAGCGAGGTCCAGATGGCCGCGTCGCCGCCCGAGCTGCCGACGGCCACGGCGCGGTCGGCGGTGACTCCCACCGAGGTCACCGAGTGGTCCGGCCGGACCGCGCCGGGAATCTTCGCGACGTCGACCGGCAGTTGGGAGCCCCGTCCGTCCCACACGGCCAGCAGCGCGTCGGCGTCGCCGGATCCCGTGGTCCGGCCGACCGCGATCGTCTGCTCGCCGCTGACCGTCCCCGAGTGCACGATCCGGCCGTTCTCCGACGGCAGCGACCCCGCGTCCTGCCAGGTCCGGCCGTCGGCGCTGCGCGACAGCAGAATGTCGCGGCCGCGCGCCACCATGGCGGTGTAGGCGTTGCCGGAGGCGAGCAGCCGGATCACGCGGCGATACCCGGACGCCTCCAGCCGGCCGGCCTCCGTCCAGGACGCGCCGTCCTTGGACAGGTACATGTGGCCGAAGGTCTTACGCCCCTCCTTGGCGTCGCGGAGCGCCGCGAACCCGACCGGGCCGCCGCCGATCACCAGTCCCCGGTTGCCCTTGGGCACCGGGACCTTCGTCTCGGTCCAGCTGCGTCCGCCGTCCGTCGACCGCCACACCCGCCGTCCCGGCCGCGCGTTGCGGCCCGACGGGACGTGCAGGCCTTCGAGAAGCATGGTCCCGCCGCTGGCCACGGCGTTCTCCAACACCGTGACCCGGCCCCCGTTCACGGGCAGCGACACCTGGTCGCCGAACCGCGCCTCCCAGCGCGTCCCGTCCGCCGACACCCACACCGCCGGCACGGCGTCGCTGAAGTCGCCTTTGGCGGAGTGGTCGCCGATCGCCAGGAAGCCGTGGTCCGAGCCGATCACCCGACGGACGCGGTTGCCCGGGCCGAAGGGGTTGCCGACGGCATCGGGCTGGCGGCGCCAGGAACGTCCGTCTTTGCTCGTCCAGACGACGCCGGCGCCGCCGGCGCGCCGCCCGATCGCGACCCATCCGCGGGACGAGCCGCCCACCACACGGGGCACCTCCTTCGGGCCCGGCTCGCCGTCGTCCTCGCCGCGCACCTCGGCCGAGCGGAAGGAACGCCCGCCGTCGGTGGAGACCAGGAACTGGCCACGGGACGACTGGGCGTCCCACTCGGCCCCCACGGCGACGACGGTGTCGCCGACCGCCTCCACGGCGGTCAACTCCTGGTCACGGCCGTCGGTACGGACCGATCCGTCCACGGGGAACACCGATCGGGCGAGTTGGGCATCGCCACCCGCGCCCTCGTCGTCTCCGCCGCCGAGGTTGGACACGACCACGACGCCGCCGGCGACCAGGGCCGCCGCCGCCAGGCCGGCTCCGCCGATCAGCGCGATGCGCTTGCCGAGCTTGCCGGAGCCGCGCTTCTTCTTGCCGCTGGGCGCGGTGCGCCACGGCTCGTCGATCTGGGGCGGCGGCGCGACGGGACGGGACGCCGGCTCGTCGACCTGGGTGCTCGGCGGGCCGGGCGGATTCTGGCCGGGGATCTCCTGGGCGTAGGGGAACGGCGTCGGCTGCGGTTTGTCGCCGGGGATCTCCTGCGGGAACGGGAACGGCGCCGGCGGCTGGGACGGCGGCGCCGTCGGTGTCGACGCGGGGAGCACCGGCTTCGCGTCCGGGATCTCCTGCGCATAGGGGAACGGCTCGGGCCCGGAGGACGCCGGCGGCTCCTGCGCAGGCGGCTGATGTGCTGGCGGCTGCTGGGTCGGCGTCGGCGTGGGCGCGGGGAGCGGGGTCCCCGGGATGTGCTGCGCGTACGGGAACGGCGCGACCGCCGACTCGCCCGGCATCTGCTGCTGCGGCTCGGACGCGGACTGCTGCGGACGAGGCACCTGCTGTGTCGCCTGCCCCGTCCCGGCGCCCTGGTCGCTGTCGGCGCGGGTCCGTTCGATGTCGTCGGCCTGACCCGCGCTGTCGGCCGTGCTGTCGGCGGCGTCGTCCGCGACGGTCGGCGACGCGGTGGACGCCTCAGGCGTCGCCGTCCCGCTCTCCGCCGGCAGCCACGCCGACAGGTCGGTGACGGTCTCCTCGGGCGCCGGCGAGGAAGGCGGCGAGGCGGGGGCGGCGTCCTTGGCCGTGAACACTTCGGTGCGCATGGGATCGGCCCCGTCGTCCCGCGTGGCGTCCCCCTCACCCGGGCCGACGGCGAACGGCACATCCGGCAGCAGCGGAGCGTCGGTGGACGACTGGGGCTCGTTCAGCCACTGCGGCGGGGGCGGGGGTGCCGTGTTCTGCGGGTCCGACGACGCCTGCGGCTGGTCGTGGCCCGGTTCTTCGTCCGGAGTCCTGCGTGGAGTCACGCCCGTCTCCCAATGCTGAGTTTGGCTCGGCCGTTAGCGAGTGCCCGACTGTGCGCGTCCGATTGGCCACGGAACAACGTATTGCAATGGATCATATCGACCGTGGTCTGGTGAAACGGTCCGGTCAACCCCCGCGGTCAGAGACGCCACGAGAGCGCTCCGTTGTTGATCCCGCAAGATCGGTTGATGCGTAGTCCCGATGTAAAGTGATGAGGATTGTCGCGAGGGGAGGGGCACGGGCATGAGTTACCGGCCTCTTCTTGCAGCGTTGTCGGGAGCGCTCGTCTGCACGGTCGTCGCGGTGTTGACCGCCGTGATCACGGAAGGTGACGGCCCGGACCGCCGACCACGCCCCACCGCTTCGGCGACGGCCACCGAAATGCCCGCGCCCGTGCAGTCCCCGATGAGCGACGCCGGTCCCGCCAACGGGCCCGCCCTGGACTCCAACTTTCCCGACCCCGAAGTGCTCAAAGCGGGAGACGCTTACTTTGCGTACGCCACCAATGACGGAGGCAAGAACGTTCCGGTGGCCAAGGCGCCTTCCGCGTTGGGCCCGTGGAGCCGCACCGACGCGGACGCATTGCCCGCGCTGCCCGCCTGGGCCCAGCACGGCCGCACCTGGGCGCCTGACGTGTCCGTCCGCTCCGATGGCTCTTACCTGCTGTATTTCACGGCCATGAGCCGGGACGGCGGCCAACAGTGCATCGGCGCGGCGACCGCGTCCTCGCCTCTCGGACCGTTCACTCCCCAAGGCACCAGTCCGTTGGTCTGTCGGCGTCATGTCGACACCATCGATCCGGCTGCGTTCGTCGACAGCGACGGCGCCCGCTATCTGCTCTACAAGCAGGGGGGCGAGCACGGAGGTCTTTACCTGCAGCGCACCAGCCCGGACGGCCTGCGCCTGGATGGTTCACCCGTTCGCATCCTTACCAAAGGCGATGACGAGCCAAGCCTCATCGAGGCGCCGGCCTTGGTGAAACACGGCGGCACGTACGTTCTCTTCTACGCGGCGGGCGTGTTCTACCGCTCCGACTACCAGACCAGATACGCCACGGCCTCCTCCATCACCGGGCCGTACACGAAGGCGCCCCGGCCGCTTTTGTCCACGGACGGATATCGCAAAGAGATCACCGGACCGGGCGGCGCCGACATCGTGCACGACGGCACCGACAGTCACCTGGTGTTCCACGGGATCGCCCAGTTCCTCGGCGGGGACAGCGTGCGACGGGCCATGTACGTCGCCGAACTGGGCTGGGCGGACGGCACGCCGGTGGTCCGCGGCAGCCCCGTCCGCTACGAAGCGGAGAACGGACGGGTCTACGGCGCACGGATCCGGCGCGTCCGTGACGGCGTGTCCGGCGGCGCGGCCGTGGACGACATGGACAACGCCCAGAGCTTGGCCGAGGTCGACGTCTATGCCCCGCGCATGGGGGACTACCTCGTCCGGGTGCGTTACGCGAACCATGGCGACGACGCGGCTCACATGCTCACGGTCAACGGGGGCGCTCCCGTCGTCGTCCGGTACCCGGGCTCGTCCGGTCGATGGCGGGACGTGGAGATCGAGGTCGCCCTGCGCGCCGGCTGGAACGTGCTGCGCCTCGCGCGCCAGTTCGGCAATGCGGAGCTCGACTACATCGAGGTCTCCTGAGCCCCTCCGAGCGGCCTGCTCTGCGGCGGCTCAAGGCGCGGATGCGACGGACCGTCAGCGCCCCTGGTCGGCGGTGCGGCACGCCGCGCCCACGCAGTGCCGCAGAGCGGCCAGGAGGGCGGCCAGCTGATCACGGCGCTCTTGCGGCAGCCGGTCGGCGAGGTTGTTCAGCGCGCTGGGATCGTTGCGAAGGTCGTAGTATTCGCGTTCGCCTTGGTCGTATTCCAGATAAAGCTCGTGGGGCGTACGGACCGCGGCGTATGACGGCGGGTTGCCCCAGCCGCGCCCCGGGTAGTCGGGGTCGCTGGGGTCGGAGACCGGGCCCGCGTGCTCGATCAGCACCGAATTGCGCCACCCTTGGACGGTGCGCCCGTGCAGGAAGGGCACCAGTGACCGGCCGTCCACGTAGTCGGGGGTCTTCACCCCGGCGAGTTCCTCGAATGTCGGGCGCAGGTCCGTGTTCTGAGCGAACGCGTGCACCACGCGCCCGGACGGCACACCCGGCCCCGTGACGATGAGCGGCACCCGGATGTCCACGTCGTAGGCGGTGCCCTTCCCCTCGACGAGACGGTGCTGTCCCATGTGGAAGCCGTTGTCGGAGCCGAACAGCACGTAGGTGTTGCGGTCGAGGCCGCGTTCGGCCAAGACCCGACGCACCTTGGCGATCAGCTCGTCGACCGCCTGCACCATGCGCACCCGGCCCCGGTACTTCCTGTCGATCGTGCGGATGCCCGGGGCGCCGATGCGGGGCCACGCCTGCATCCAGCGCGGTTTGTCGCTGACGTCGACTTCGTCGAAGGCGGGGCCTCGAGGCGCCTTGACCTTCGGGAACAGCTTGGCGTGCCGCGGGGCCGGGGTGAACGGCGCGTGCGGTGCGAAGGTGGAGATCTTCAGCAGGAACGGGCGGTTGGTGGTGGTGCGGTTGATGAAGTCGACCGCCTTGTCGGCTAGGACGTCCGTCAGGTAGTCCTCGGGCCGGTTCCCGTAGCGGACGGCGCGCCCGTTCTCACTGAGGACGTAGTTGTACTCCTGGTAGCCGAGGCTGGTGGCGTACCACTCGGTCCAGCCGGGCGGTACGTACGCGAGTGCGCCCGCCTGGACTTTCGCCGGGTCGTACCCGTTGAGGTACTTGCCCATCAACCCTGTGCGGTAGCCCGCCGCCTGCAAGGACGTGGCGAAGGTGTCGCGTTCGGCCCCGTTGGCGTGAAAACGCTGCCAGCCCCCGTTGGGCGGCTCGTTCGTCATCACCTGGGTGTTGTGCGAGTACCTGCCGGTGAGGATCGTGGCCCGCGACGGGCAGCACAGCGTGTTGGTGGCGAAGAAGTTGGTGAACGTGACGCCCTGCTCGCGCATCCGTTTGACCTGCGGCATGTAGTCGACCAAGTCCCAGCTCAGGTCGTCGGTGAGGATGAACAGGATGTTGGGCCTGGGTCCCTGCGGGGTGGCCGTGACCTTCGACGGTCCGGTCGAACCCGAGCCTCCGAGCCCGCAGGCGGCCATCAGGCTCAACGAGAGCAGCAGGGCGAGCCACCTGCGCGCCGAGCCGACGACGGAACCGGTGCGGGGCGTGAACGGGGACACGGTCGGCGCGTGCCGGGCTCGCGTGAGTCGACGAGGCATGCGTCGCCCTCAGCCGACCGGCTGCGATGCCGGACGCGGCCGCTGCCGGTCTTGGCGCCACATCTCGCCTGCCTTCGCCACGTCCCCGTCGAAGACTTTCCGGCCCGAGCGCATCATGACCCCCCGGTCGCACAGTTTCGTCAGCATCTGGATGTCGTGGGCGACGATCACCATGGTGCGGCCCTCGTCCCGCAGGCGGCGGATCCGCTGCAGACACTTCTCCCGGAACGGCGGATCCCCGACGGCGAGCACCTCGTCGATGAGGAAGATGTCGGGATCGGTGTGCGCGGCGATGGAGAACGCCAGCCGCATGAACATTCCCGAGGAATAGAACTTCACCTGGTTGTCCAGGAACCGCGCGACCCCGGAGAACTCGACGATCTCGTCGAACTTGCGGCGGATCTCCGCCTGCGTCATGCCGAGAATGGCGCCGTTGAGGAACACGTTCTCCCGGCCCGTCAGCTCCGGATGCAGGCCCGCGCCGACATCGATCAGCCCGGCCACCCGGCCGCGCACCCGCACGGTGCCGCTGTCCGGCGTCATCACCCCGGAGATCAGCTTGAGCAGGGTGCTCTTGCCGGAGCCGTTGAGGCCCATGAGGGCGACCGTCTCCCCCGGGTGGACGGTCAGGCTGACGTCCTCGAGGGCGTGAAAGGTCTCCGACAGGCTCTGCCGACGCACCGCTCGGATGGTCATGTCCTTGATCGAGCGCGCGTGACGGAGGGTGAAGCGCTTGCTGACGGAGTCCACGATGATCGAGGGAGCGGGCGCGGCCATCACAGCTCCTGAGCGAATCGGCTCTGCAGGCGGGCGAAGATCCACTGACCGAACAGCAGCATCGCCACGGCGAACGCGAGCGACGCCAGGGTATGGGCCGTCAGGTGCGGCACGGGCGGCATGTCGCCGCGGGTACCCGGCAGCCAGAACGCCCGCTGGAACAGCGTGACGGCGCTGACCAGGGGGTTGGCCAGATACAGGTCCAGCACCCAGTCGGGCGCGCTGTCGCGGACGTGGGTCCACGGGTAGATCATCGGCACCGACCACACCACCACGATCATCGAGATGTCCACGACCTGCTCCATGTCGTGGAAGAACACGGTGATCGCGGAGCAGAGCAGCCCGAGCCCCATGCCGAGCAGCACCACGATGGCGAAGCCGACCAGGGCGCCGGCCAGAGTCGAGGGCGACGGCCGCGCCCCGGACGCGATCGCGGCGATCACCAGGATCGCCAGGCCGGGCAGGAAGTGGACCAGCGACACCAGCAGCGACGCGGTGGGGAACAGCTCCCTCGGCAGGAAGACCTTCCGCACGAGCGGCGCGTTGTGCAGCACCGACCGGGTCGCGGACGTCAGCGTCTCGGTGAACAGGTTCACCAGCACCATCGCCGAGAACAGGTAGACCGGGAAGTCTTCGATGACCCGGTCCATCCCCATGAAGACGCCGATGACGAAGAAGTAGACGCAGAAGTACACCGCGGGCCGCACGTACGACCAGCCCAGGCCGAGCAGCGACCCCTTGTAGCGCGCCTTCAGCTCGCGGCGCAGCAGCAGCCGGAGCAGATAACGCCGGCGAAGCATCTCCCGGAGACCGCCGGAGCCCGCCGGGTCGTACATGCCGCTCATGTCCACGTCGGTGGGCGCCGCCCCCGGGACGGGCACCGGTCCGCCGTCGGAGGAGGGGGCCTCCGCCGCCGCGCCGCCCGCGGCCCTGGCGCCGCTCATGACCGCCGGCGCGAGGCCTCGAACGTCTCGCGCCACCGTTCCGGAGAGGTCAGCTCGGCCAGCGCCGCCCGGTACCGCTTCGCCAGTCGCGGCCACTCCTTGTAGAGCTTGGCGTGCAGGGCGTTGGTGCGCACCATGAGCGACCGGAACTCCTTGGGGTCGCGCCGGTACCACGCGGCACCGGTGCCGTCGGCGGCCGACACCAGTGCGCTGTCGAACCGCGACAGCCGCCACCAGCGCAGGTCGATGTGCGGAACGAGCGTTTGCGGGTTGCGGAACGCCGAGTCGTCCACGGGGCGCATCTGCTTGAGCCCTCCGACGATCGCGGCCTTGATCATGCCCTTGCGGCCGACCGGCGGCTCCGCCTCGCGGCCCTTGCGCGGCGGCTTGCGACGCCGGATCGCGGGGAAGTCCTCCAGATCCTCGCGGTACTTGGAGTCGGGGAACTTCGCCCGCACCGCGCGGATCTCGTCCATCTTCGACACGATCGACTCGTGCATGTGCTCGGGGCCGCGCAGCACGTCCTCGATGGCCATCAGCATCAGCTCCGCCGCCGAGTACTGCATGGCCAGTGCGTGCTTGATGGAGACGAACAGACTCTCCTTCAGCAGGTTGCCGCCGCGGTCGTAGGGCGAGTGGAGGAGCGCCGAGACGAGCCGGTTGCGCTCGTGGAAGTACGCCTGCCAGTCGATGGTGTCGTCCTTGTCGTGCCACGGCACGTGCCAGACCGCCACACCCGGCAGCGACACTGTGGGATAGCCCGCGGCGCGCGCCCGCACCCCGTACTCCGCGTCGTCCCACTTGATGAACATCGGCATGGACAGGCCGATGTCCTTGATCACCTTGACCGGGATCAGGCACATCCACCAGCCGTTGTAGTCCACGTCGATGCGGCGGTGCAGCCAGTGCGTCTCGCGCATTCTGTGGTAGCCGAAGTCGTGCCCGTGGAACGTGTGCGGCGCCGGCCCCCAGAACCAGCGGTAGGGCGCCAGCGTCTCGCCGTAGGCGTGCAGGACCGATCGGTCGTAGAGGCTGAACATGTGGCCGCCGACGATGGTGGGCTTGCGCGCCAGGTCGGCGAAAGTGACCGCGCGCAGGATGCCTTCGGGCTCGGTGACCACGTCGTCGTCCAGCAGCAGGACGTAGTCGCTGGAGCCCGACCGCACCGTCTCGTCCATGGCGCGGGCGAAGCCCCCCGAGCCGCCCAGGTTGCCCTGGTCGATGATGCGCAGTTTGCCTTCCAGCGCCTTGGCGGCGTCGGCGTAGTCGGGATGGTCCTCGACCCGGTCGGTCCCCTGGTCGATGACGAAGATCTCGTCGATGACCTCCAGCACGTCGGTGGCCTTGCCGAGCGCCAGGAGCTGCTGGACGCAGAAGTCGGGGCGGTTGTAGGTGGTGATGCCGACGCTGGTGCGGCCCTGCGGGACGTCGGTCTCGGCGCACCACTCCGCGGCTTCCAGCACGGCGGGACCTTGCGTGGCCACCAGCTCGAACCAATACCAGCCGCCGTCCACGAACGGCTTGAGCGGCAGCCGGAAGCGGCGCTCCTCGGTGGCCGTCGAACGCACGTCGACGGCTTCCAGGCGCTGGGAGTGCCCCTTGGAGTTCGACCGGTACACCAGGATCTTGACGTCGCCGCGCACCCGGATCCGCAGGATCACCTCGTCCAGCGCGGTCCACCGGCGCCAGTAGCTGGCGGGGAAGGCGTTGAAGTACGTCAAGAACGACACCCGGCGGCCGCCCGGCACCACCACGCTGCGCCGGTCCGCGCCGTCGTGGTCGCGGTCGGAGCCGTCCCAGTGCTCGGCGGGCTGGTAGTCGGGCCGATCGGAGGCGTCCGGCTCGTCCACGTCGATGCCGTCCGCCGCAGGGGTGCGGACGACGTTGCCCTCGATGTAGAGCTTGAGGATGTCCTGGTCGGGGTCGACGGGCATGACGACGCGGTGCAGGACGCGAAGGCCATCGCCGCTGCCCTGTCCGGCCCCGTCCTCGACCCGTGCGGTCGTGCCGCCGCCGTCCTGTGCGGTCCCGCCGGAGCCCCGGGCTGCGTCAGCCGTTGTGGTCATTCGTCGGTCCCTTCGCTGACGAACCGGGCCCCTTCGGTGAAGTGGGGCCGGATCCGGTTATCGACCATGTTGAGCGCACTCGCGATGGCCATGTGCATATCGAGGTACTTGTACGTGCCCAGTCGCCCTCCGAACAAGACGCCGTCCTCCCTCTTGGCCAGGTCCCGGTAGCGCAGCAACCGGGACCGGTCCTCCGGAGTGTTGATCGGGTAGTACGGCTCGTCGCCGCGGGCGGCGAACCGGGAGTACTCCCGCATGATGACGGTCCGGTCGGACGGATAGTGAGTGCGCTCGGGGTGAAAGTGACGGAACTCATGGATCCGGGTGAACGGCACGTCTTCGTCGGCGTAGTTCATCACCGCGGTGCCCTGGAAGTCGCCGGTGGGCACGACCTCGAGTTCGAAGTCGAGGGTGCGCCAGCCCAGCTCGCCCTCGCTGTAGCCGAAGTAGCGGTCCAGCGGGCCGGTGTAGACGACCGGCACGTTGCCGACGATGTCGTCGCGCAGATCGAAGAAGTCGGTGTTCAGCCGCACCTCGATGGCCGGGTGGTCGGCCATCCGCTCCAGCCAGGCCGTGTAGCCGTCAACCGGCAGTCCCTCGTAGGCGTCATTGAAGTACCGGTTGTCGAAGGTGTAGCGGACGGGCAGCCGCGTGATGATCTCGGCGGGCAGCTCCCGCGGATCGGTCTGCCACTGCTTGGCCGTGTATCCGCGGATGAACGCCTCGTACAGCGGCCGCCCGATCAGCGAAATGGCCTTCTCTTCCAGGTTGGTCGGGTCGCTCACTTCGGCGGCCTGCGCGGCGATCAGTGCGCGGGCCTCGTCGGGGGTGAAGACCCGTCCGAAGTAGGAGCAGATGGTGCCGAGATTGATCGGCATCGGATACACGCGGCCCTTGAAGACGGTGAAGACCCGGTGCTGGTAGCCGGTGAAGGCGGTGAAGCGGTTGGCGTACTCCCACACGCGCTTGTTGGAGGTGTGGAACAGGTGGGCGCCGTAACGGTGGATCTCGATGCCGGTTTCGGGTTCGGGCTCGCTGTAGGCGTTTCCGCCGATGTGGTCGCGCCGCTCCAGAACCAGGACGCGCAGTCCGAGTTCGCGCGCGCACCGCTCGGCCACGGTCAGACCGAAGAAACCGGATCCGACCACTACAAGATCAATATTCACGTGCTTCCCCGAAGACGACGGCGTCCCTGTCGGCCTGACCAGCCCGCTTCCCACCCCCGTGCGGTCCGGCGCGCTGCACGTCTTGTTGGAAAGAACGGGACTTTTAGGGCGAGTGCGCAGCTAAGATACCCGCTGGTCGAGTCCCGTGCGGCGCGTTCGGCGCGATGACGGCGGTCAAGCGGCCCGAGCCATGCTCGTGCAGGTCCTGCTCTGAACGGTTCACTCAAGGGTTCTGTAGGTGATGACCGGTGACCTCGGTGGTCTACGTTCATGTGGGTGCTCCCAAGAGCGGTACCACATACCTGCAGAACGTGCTGTGGCACAACCGCGAAGCGCTGCGGAAACAGGGCGTCCTGTATCCGGGGGAGCACAGGGCCTCGCACGTCTGGGCGGCGTTCGACCTGCGTGAGGCGTTCTTCGACGGCATCCGGGATCCGGTCACCGACGGCGCCTGGCCCCGCCTCGTGGACGAGATCCGCGGGTGGCGCGGCCGGTGCGCGGTGATCTCTCAGGAACTGCTGGCCTCGGCGTTCCCGCATCATGTCGAGCGGGCGCTGAACGACTTGTCCTTCGCCGAGGTCCACCTGGTCTACACGGCGCGCGATCTGGCCCGGCAGATTCCCGCGCACTGGCAGGAGGACGTCAAGAACCGCTGCTCGCTGACGTTCGCCGAGTACGTCGAAGGCTTGCGGGATCCGCACCGCCCGGGGTTGTCGCACTGGGTCCGTGAGTTCTGGCGTATGCAGGATGCGCCCGACGTGCTCGCCCGCTGGGGACAGGGGATCCCGGCCGAACGCGTGCACGTCGTCACGCTTCCCCGGCCGGGTGCGCCGAGTGGCCTGCTGCTGGAGCGCTTCAGTGAGGTCATCGGCTTCGACCCGTCGCGCTGCGACACCTCCGGCGCGTTCGGCAACCCGTCCCTCGGCGCCGCGGAGACCGAGGTCATTCGGCGGCTCAACCTCGCCACGCGCGAAGACGTCGAGTGGCAGGTGCACGACGACCACGTCAAGCATTATCTCGCCCAATCGGTGCTCACCTCCCGCGAAGGCGCACAGCGTCTTCGTCTTCCCGACGCGCACCGACCGTGGGTGGTGCAGCGTTCGCGGGAGATCGTCGAGGCGTTGGCCGGATCCGGCTACCGGGTCGTGGGGGACCTGGACGAGCTGGTCCCGGATGAGACGGGCGAGGCCAAGGGCATCGACCCCGACGCCGTCGGCGAGCAGGAGGTCATGGCGGCCGCGGTGGATGCGGCAGCCGCGATGGTGCGGGCGTGGGCGGATGCCGGGGCGGCTCCCGACGGCCGCGGACGGGACGAGGTGCTGGACGTCAAGACAGTCGGGGCGCTGCTCAGGCAACTGGACGAGATGCACAGGGACGCGGCGCACCTCGAGGAGGCCACCACCCCGGCCATCAAGAAAGTCGTCCGGAACCTCAGCGAACGGTATCCCCTGGTGATGCGCGCCCGGGAGAGGTACTGGCGTCTCGTCGAGGCGCGGCGTGAGAGGGAACCGCGTGCCACGGCATCGGAGAAGTGACCCAAGCCCTGGGGCGCGAACGTGTCCCGTCGCCCCCGGGCAGACGGCAAGGCGGGACCGACCATGAAAGAGATCTTCCTGCATGTGGGCGCCCCGCTCGTCGGAGCGGGGGCGTTGCAGGATGCGTTGTGGCATGCCGCATCCGCGTTGCCCGAGCACGGCGTCTGCTATCCCTTGCGCAATCCGCACGAGCATTTCGCCGCAACCATGGACCTGCGGGAGATGGCGTGGGGCGGACGCCGCGATCCCGCCTGGGACGGCGCGTGGGATCGTGTGGCCGAGCGGGTGCGCGACTGGGACGGCCGCATGGCCGTCTTCTCCCATGAGCTGCTCGGCGGAGCGTCCAAGGTCCAGGCGGAACGCGCGGTCGCCTCGCTCGGACCGGGCCGGGTGCACGTCGTCTTCACCGCCCGCGACCTGGCCCGGCAGCTCGCCGCCGACTGGCAGGAGCAGATCAAGCACCAGCACACCGTGACCTTCGACCGCTTCGTCGACGACCTGGTGACGAAGGGGATCGAGGCCCCCGCCCCGTTCGGCGAGATGTTCTGGGGTCTGCACGACCCGGTCCGGGTGCTGGAGACCTGGGGCGCGGTGGTGCCGCCGGAACAGGTGCACGTCGTCACCGCGCCGCAGGGACCGGCCGCCGGTGAGGTCCTGTGGCGCCGGTTCGCCGAACTCGTCGACATCCCGCCCGAGCTGTGCGACATCGCCGCAGTCCGTGATGAGCCCGTCTTGGGCTTCGTGGAGGCGGAACTGCTGCGCCTTCTCAACGGGCAGATCGGCCCCTCCCTCGGACGCCGCTACGAGCCCCTGGTCCGGCGGCACCTCGCCAACAAGGTGCTCAGCGCCCGGCCCGGAAAGATCGAGATCGTCGTCCCCGCCCGGCACCACGCGTGGCTGCGGGACCGCTCCGAAGAGCTGGTGGAGGGCCTGCGAGCGGCCGGCTATCACATCGTCGGCGACCTCGACGATCTGCTGCCGGATCTCGATGAGCGCCCCGTCGTCGACGCCGTGGAACCCGCGGCCGTGACCGCGGCGGCGATCGAGCTGATGCACATGCTGCTGAACGACCTGGCCGCGGCGCGTCAACGCGCCCAGATCGCCGAGCTCAAACGGGAACTGGCGCAGGTACGCCAGCAGCTGTCTCGAGTCGCCTCGACCGTGTCCGCCAAGCCGTCGCCGCTGCGCCGCGCCGCCGGCCGCCTCGGGGGCGGCGGTCGTGGGTGATCCGCGTGTCGTCGCCGTCGTCGTCACCCACAACAGGCGCGACCTGCTCATCGAGGCGCTCACAGCCATCGGTGCCCAGACCCGCCGTCCCGACGCCGTGCTCGTGGTCGACAACGCCTCCACCGACGGCACGGCCGACCTGGTGCGCACGCGATTCCCCACGGCGGACCTGCTCGCCCTCACCGGCAACACCGGCGGCGCCGGCGGCTTCGCGGCCGGCTTCGCCCGTGCCCTCGACCTGGAGGCCGACCTGGTCTGGGCGATGGACGACGACACGGTGCCCGAGCCGACCGCGCTCCAGGAGCTGCTGGCGGCGCGGCAACGCGTGCCCGGCCCGCCCACGCTCGTCGCGAGCCGTGTCGTGTGGACGGACGGCCGCGAGCACCCGATGAACACTCCCCGGGCGAAAGCGAACGCCGGCCGGAGGGAACGCGAGGCGGCCCGGAGCGCGGGTTGCGTGCCGATCAGGTCGGCGTCATTCGTCTCGATTCTCGTCGACGCGGAGGTCGTGCGCGAGCGCGGGCTGCCGATCGCCGACTACTTCCTCTGGAACGACGACTTCGAATTCACGACGCGGCTGCTGCGCGGACGGAGCGGGGTGCTGTGCCCCGGCAGCGTGGTCGTCCACAAGACAAAGACGTTCGGGGGGACCGACGCCGATCCCGGTGAGCGCTTCTTCTACGAGGTCCGCAACAAGATCTGGCTGTTCACCCGCAGCTCCGGGCTTTCTCCGACCGAACGCCTTCTTTACGGCGCCTCCACCGTTCGTCGCTGGATTCTGACGTTCCTGCGGTCCACGGATCGCGCCGTCTTGCGCCGCGGTTTGCGCCATGGCCTGTGGGCAGGCGTTCGAACCCGACCGCGGGCCACCATGGAGATACTTCGAGACGCAGGTTTTCAATGACTCCGGAAGGTCCCGCCGCACAAGTGGCGCCAGCCCTCGCCTCCTCGACACCCGCGGCGCAGGGCAGGCTTCGAGTCCTGGACCTGCTGCGTTTCGTGGCTGCTTCCGCGGTGATGCTTTTCCATTTCACCGGTGTCGCAGACCGCAGGCAGTGGGGACAGGACCCGCGCGAGCTCTTCCCCGAACTGTGGTTCACCCGGTTCGGGCAGTACGGCGTTGATCTGTTCTTCATCATCAGCGGGTTCGTCATCCTGATGAGCGTCTGGGGAAGAACGCCCGGGGACTTCGCCGTCTCCCGTGTCTCCCGGCTTTTCCCCGCCTACTGGTTCAGCGTGGCCTTCGCCCTTGCCGTGTTCGCGGCGACCGGCCTGTACGCGGAGTACGGTCCGGGCACGGAGAACATGTGGCAGCGTTTCCTGCCCAATCTCACCATGCTGCAGCGCGGTGCAGGGGTGAGCCATATGGAGGGCCTCTACTGGACGCTCTGGGTAGAACTGCACTTCTACGCGCTCATCGCCCTGCTGGTCTGGCGCGGGGTGACCTACAACCGGTGCGTGGCCTTCATGATCGGCTGGCTGCTCCTGGGGCTGTACGCCCAGGAAGGCGACTCGCAGCTGCTGAAGGCACTGCTCATTCCCGACTGGGCGCCGAACTTCATCGCCGGCATGGCGTTCTTCCTCATCTACGCCTACGGCTCGAACATCGTTCCATGGCTGCTGGTGGCCGCGAGCTGGGCCTTGGCGACCGCGTACTGGCCACGGCACATCGAGCGCTGGCTCTATTGGCACGGCGTCCATGAATACGTGTCGCCGGCCGTCATCACCGCCATCTTCCTCACCATGGCCCTGGTGGCGACTCATCGTCTGGACTGGATCCGCTGGCGTCGGCTGACCGTCCTCGGGGCCCTCACCTACCCCCTCTACCTGGTCCACCTCACGGTCCTGCGTCCGGTGACCCACTACCTCTACCCCCAGTACGGCAGATGGCAGGTCCTCGCCATCGCCGTCGCCGTGGCCCTGCTCCTGGCCTACCTGGTCTATCGATTGGTCGAACAACCAGGTCAGCGTTGGCTGAGAACCCGTCTCAGAACCGCTCTCACGCAAATCCGCTCTGTCCGGCAGCCGGCGTCGCGGTAAATCCTGAGTACGCCTCGCCGGTCGGCAGCGTCGATTCAGCACGTGCCGACGCGTGGGGCGGAACGCCTGGCTGTGGACCGCACGTCGATGGCCCAGCGCGCCGGCCTGCGGAGCCGGATGGCGGGAGAACCAGCCGTTTGACCTGATGTGGTCACTCTGGTCGGTAAACCAGCTCGCTGGCCTGAGCTTTTGTGTTTTGCCGGACTTTGTGTGGCCTGTCCTGATTTGCGTTGTTATTAAACCGTGCTCGTCCGACCGCCGGTCGATCCCCATGATCAAGGCAGCCTGTGGTGATCTTGATGTTGTGGGGAGCGTGCGTGCCCGGTCGGCGGCGTGTGACGACTTCGTCTGCACTGCGGATGACGACGGCGGTCGCGACGGCGGCGGCGTTGCTGTCGCCGGTCGGGATCGCCGTGTCGTCGCCTTCGGCGAGGGCGGATGAGCAACCGAAGCGAGAGGCCGCGACCGAAGCCGAAGCCCTCGCGGCGGCGCGCGCCTCCGGCAAGCCGGTCGAGGTGCTGGCTCAGCGCGGTGAGCACCGGACGGTGCACGCCCTGCCGACGGGCCGCTTCGAAGTGACCGAGCACCTGCGACCGGTGCGAACCCGCAAGAACGGTCGGTGGGTACCGATCGACACGGGACTGAGGCGCTCCGGAGCAGAGGTGGTGCCGGGTGCGTCCAGCGTGGGACTGCGGTTCTCCGGCGGCGGCAAGGGGCCGCTCGTTCGGATGTCCCGAGCGGGGCGGGCGATGTCGCTGACCTGGCCGGGAACGCTGCCCGAGCCCGTGCTGGACGGCGACACGGCGATCTACAGGGGAGTGCTGGGGCCCGATGTCGACCTGCGGCTGCGTGCCTTGGCCGACGGTTTCACGCACACCCTGGTCGTCAAGACCGCCGAGGCCGCGAAAGACCCCCGCCTGGCGAAGCTGGCGTTCAAGCTCGGCACCTCGCGCCTGACGGTCGACCAGTCCGCCTCCGGCCTGCTGACGGCCCAAGGCACGGCGGGCGGCCCCGTGTTCGAAGCACCCGCACCGGTCATGTGGGACTCGTCCCAGCCGCAGGCGCCGTCCCCGCAGGCGCGCGCGGCGGCGACACGTCAAGACCATGCGAAAGGCCCCGGAGCCGGCGCGAAGGTCGCGCCGGTGAAGGTCGATCTGAACGACGGCGAACTCTCGCTGATCCCGGACCGCGGCCTGCTGACGGCACCGGACACCAAGTTCCCGGTCTACATCGACCCGGTGTGGACCACGAACAAGGCGTCCTCATGGGCCATGGTGTCCTCGGGCTATCCGAACCAGTCCTACTACAAGTTCGCCGGCAACGCGACGGAAGGCGTCGGCCGCTGCGAGGTGGCCAAGGACAGCCGATGCGTGAAGGACCAGACCAAGCGCATCTTCTTCCGCATGAAGCTGCCGTCCATCAAGGGGCGGTACATCGAGTCGGCCGAGTTCGTGGCCTACGAGACCGACGCGTGGGACTGCGACAACCCCACCTCTGTGCAACTGTGGCGCACCAGCGCGCTGAGCTCCTCGGCGACCTGGAACAACACCGCGAACGCCTGGAATGAGCATCTCACCTCGCGGGACGTGGCGTACTGCTCGAAGACGCCGGTGGAGTTCGGCGGGTCCGCGCTGCGTTCGCATGTGCAGTCGGCGGTGAACAACGGCTACTCCACGATCACCTTCGGGCTCCGGGCGTACAGCGAGTCGTCGATGTCGTGGTGGAAGCGGTTCGCCGACGACGCCTACCTGAAGATCCAGTACAACCGGCCGCCGTACCAGCCCGACACCGAGACGATGTTCGCCAGCCCGGGCACCAAGTGCGTCGACCGTCCGCAGGCGGGCTGGGTCAACGACGTGCCGACCGTGTACGCGTATCTGAAGGACCCCGACACCGAGGACGCCAACAAGGTGCAGGCCCAGTTCACACTGCACTGGGCCGACAAGGCCGACGGCTCGGACTGGGGACCCAAGTGGACGTCGTCGTTGACGCCGCCGCTGACGTCGGGCAGCCGGCACCAGATCAAGCTGCCGACCACGATCCCGCAGAAGAAGCTGATCGGATGGGGCGTGCGCGCCTGGGACGGCGTGCAGTGGGGACCGTGGAGCTACGACGGCGCACAAACGGGTTGCTATTTCTACTACGACCCGTCGATTCCGGCGGCCCCCACGATCTCCTCCACCGACTACCCCGATGACCAGACCTGGCACGGCGGAGTGGGCGAGCCGGGCACGTTCACCATCAGCGACCCGGCCAAGGCCGCCGCACGTTACGACATCAAGCTCAATGGTGAGCCGCTGCCCTCGGTGGCGACGACGGACGGCGCGGCCCGGCAGATCACGGTGACGCCGACGCGTTCGGGGCCGAACATCCTGGAGGCGCAGGCCTTCACCAAGGCCGGACAGAACGGCGCGCCCACCACCTACGAATTCTGGGCAAGGACGGGAGCGGAAGCGGCGGCCCGGTTCGGCTTCGACGAGAACCCGGGGACGTCCGAGGTCACCGCGGACACTCCCGGAACGGCGGTGCACGTCCGCGGCGGCGCCAGGCTCGGCGGCCAAGGCAAGGTCGGGACCGCGCTGACCCTGGACGGAAGCAGCGGGTACGCCGAGACGGACCTGCCGGTGATCCGGACCGATCAAAGCTTCAGCGTCTCGGCGTGGGTTCGCCTGGACGCGACGGATCCCGACAAGTACTACACGGTGCTCAGCCAGGAAGGCGTCTATAAGAGCGCCTTTTTCCTCCGCTACGACGTCGGCTCCAGGAAATGGGTGTTCGCTCGGCCGTGGACCGACTCCGACGTGGACGACAAGGCCTGGTCCACCGCGTGGTCGAAGAACCCCGCCGCCTTCGGCGTGTGGACCCACCTGGTGGGGGTCTACGACCACGAGTCCCGCAAGATGCGCATCTATGTGGACGGCGAACCCGGAATCGAGAGCAACAACCAGGTCGAGAAGGTCTGGCACGCCGACGGCGGGCTGCAGATCGGCCGGGCCAAGTGGCTGGGCTGGCAGCTCGACCACCTGCCCGGAGCCGTCGATGACGTCAAGGTGTTCCAGCGTGCGCTGACGGACGACGAGGCCCACCGACTGGCCGAGGGGACCGATCCGCCGGTCGACGGACTCAAAGCGCACTGGAGCCTGGATGAAGACGAGGGCTCGAGTCGTGCCTACAGTCCTGTCGCGCCGGTCAAGGCCACGTTCACCGGGGGAGCGTCCCTGGGGCATCCCGGTCAGGACCGCACCGCCCTCCAGCTGGACGGCACCACGGGATATGTGAGCACCGACCGGCCGGTGGTCGACACGAGCCGCAGCTTCTCGGTGGCCGCCTGGGTGCGGGTCGACTCGTTCGACTCAGGACGGCACCTGTCGGTGCTCAGCCAGGACGGCACTTATCGCAGCGGCTTCTATCTCAAATACGACCCAGTCCAGCGCAAGTGGGTCTTCACCCGGTTCGCCGAGGATTCCGATCAGCCGGACGGCCTGAGTTTCCCGTCGTGGTCGAAGGAGACCGCGCAGGCCGGGGTCTGGACCCATCTGGCCGGAGTCTGGGACGCCAACACCAGGCGGATGAGGCTGTTCGTCAACGGCGTTCCCAGCAACTACAGCGCCGAGGTCACCTCGGTGTGGAAGGCCACCGGCGGGTTGCAGATCGGCCGGTCGCTGTGGCAGGGCCACAAGGTCGACCACTTCCCCGGGCTGATCGACGACGTCCGGGTCTATGACCGCGTCCTCGGAGCCACAGAAGTCGAACAGCTCGTCAAGCAGCATCCGGCGCTCAAGGCCCGGTGGAAGCTCAACGCCGACGGCAGCGGCGAGCCCGAAGGAGCGCCGAGCCTCGCCCTGCGCAACGGCGCGACCATCGATCCGGGCGCGGGCTTCTACTACGGGGCCTCGTCGGCGGGCCTGCGACTCGACCCGGTCGCGGGGGCCTTCGCCGAGACGCAGGCGCCCGTGGTGAACACCGACGAGAGCTTCAGCGTCGCGGGCTGGGTCCGCTCGCCGGGCCGCCCGCAGTCGAAGGCGACCGTGTTCTCGCAGCCCGGCGCCAACACCAACGCGTTCGTCTTGCGGTACGTGCCCGGCGAGGACCCGGAAGAGCAGGGCGACTGGCAGATCGAGATGAACAACGCCGACCAGCAGGGGACCACGCCGCTGGTGGCGTCCAGCTCGGTCTTCGAGGACGACTGGAACCACGTCGCGATCGTCTACGACGGCCTGCGGGACCGCATGCGCCTGTACGTCAACGGTCGGCTGGAGCAGGTCGTGGCGGAGAAAGGCCAGGTGACCGGCTTCCGAGCGGCGGGCGGCGGCCTGCAGCTCGGCCGGAACCGGTTCGCCGGCACCGGCGGCGGCGAGTTCTGGCCGGACGCCATCGACGACGTGTGGGTCTACCAGGGCGCCCTTACCGAGACCCAGGTGCAGACGCTCAGCGCCTACGACGAACTGCCGACCGACGCGGGCCCCTAGCGCCCCGCACCCCCCGACGAACATCACCCGTCCCACCGAACCGCTTTCGACATCGCGATGCGGCCCACCCGGCCGCAGCCTGTGGAGGATGCCGTGAGGGCACGTAGGACACTGGTGCTGGAGCCGCGCCGGGCCGCGCGCGCCATCGCGCTCGCCTTGCCGATCGCGCTATCGGTGGAGCTGCTGTCGGCGTTGCCCGCACAGGCCGATCCTCCCAACGCACGCCGGCCCGAGGTTCGCCACAGCGAACGGCTCGTCAAGGGACAGCGTCTGAAGGTCCGTCCGCGCAAAGACGACCCCGCCGCCAAGCCGGGACCGGCGGCCAAAGCCGCCTGGCCCTCACCCGGGGCGGCCGAGGTGGACGTCCCCGACACAGGATCGGCGAAAGCGGGCAGGCTTCCGGTCGAGGTCCTGCCGCCCACCGGCCGCTCCCGGCAAGCACGAACGCGAGCCGTGGCCGATGCCGGCAAGGTGCGGGTGACCGTCCTCGACCGCAAGGCCACGCGTACAGCCGGCATCAACGGCTTGGCGTTGACCGTGGCACGGACGGACAAGTCGGCTCCCGGCCGTGTCGGGATCCGTCTCGACTACGCCGAGTTCGCCCAGGCGTTCGGCGGCGCCTACGGGTCGCGGCTCCGGCTGGTACAGCTCCCCGAGTGCGCGCTGACTACACCCAGCAAACCCGAATGCCGGTCGGCGACGCCGATCCCGTCCAAGAACGACGCCGAGACCAAGACGCTGACCGCGGAGGTCGAAGCGGCACCCGCCGCGACCGGCACTGCAGCGGCGAGAGGAACGGTCCTCGTCGCCCAGGGTGAGACGTCCGGATCGCAAGGCGACTACAAGGCCACATCGCTGTCGGCGTCGGCGACCTGGAACGCCGGTGGGAACACCGGCGAGTTCACCTGGTCCTACCCGATGCGGGTGCCGCCCGTCCCAGGGGAGCTGGAGCCCAACCTGGAGATCTCCTACTCCTCGGGCAGCGTGGACGGACGCACCGGCAACACCAACGGCCAGCCGTCCTGGATCGGTGAGGGCTTCGACCTGTGGCCCGGCTTCATCGAACGGCGCTACATGTCGTGCGAGGACGACGGCGCGCCCAAGGACGAGTGGGGGAACTCCCCCGGCGACCAGTGCTGGGGCTACGACAACGCCACCGTCACCTGGAACGGCAAGGGCGGCGAGCTCATCAAGGCGTCCGACGGAACCTGGCGTCTCAGGGACGACGACGGAACCAAGTTCGAGAAGCTGACCGGCACCACCAACGGCGACGACGACGGCGAGTACTGGAAGGCCACCACCACCGACGGCGTCCAGTTCTTCTTCGGCCTCAACCGGCTGCCCGGCTGGAGCTCGGGCAAGCCCGAGACCGACGCGACCTGGACCGTCCCCGTCTTCGGCGACGACTCCGGCGAGCCGTGCCACAAGTCCACGGGATTCAAGGACTCGTGGTGCCAGCAGGCGTACCGCTGGAACCTCGACTACGTCGTCGACCGCGACGGGAACGTCATCACCTACACCTACGGCAAGGAGATCAACCACTACGGCCGCAACCTCAAGCCCGAGGACGAGACCCCCTACGTCCGCGGCGGTTACCTGAAGACCATCGCCTACGGCCTGCGCGAGGACGACGTGTACGCCACGGCGCCGGCCCGCGTGGTCTTCGAGACCTCCGAGCGGTGCCTGCCGGACGAGACGTTCGACTGCGATCCGGCCAAGATCGGCGACAAGCCGGACTACTGGTGGGACGTCCCGTGGGACCTCAACTGCGACTCCGGCCAGGAATGCGAGGACGACCACGGCGCGGTCGCGCCCACCTTCTGGTCCCGCAAGCGCCTCACCAAGGTCACCACCCAGGTCATCAAGCCGGACGCCTCCGGCTACCGCGACGTCGACTCCTGGTCGCTGGACCACGGCTGGGGCCTGGCCGACGTGGAACGGGACCTGCTGCTGAAGGAGATCGGCCACACCGGGCACGCCGCCGCCACGCCGATCAGCCTGCCGAAGGTGACGTTCAACCACGTCCAACTGCCCAACCGGCTGGACAAGACCGGCGACGACATCCTGCCCTACATCCGCTACCGGCTCGGGGCCATCTATGACGAGTCCGGCGGGCAGCTCGACATCGCCTACTCCGAACCCGAGTGCACCCCGGGCGACACACCGGCTCCGGAGACCAACACCAAGCGCTGCTTCCCCGTGATCTGGGCGCCGCCGGGCCGGGAGGAGCCGATCACCGACTGGTTCCACAAGTACGTGGTCACCTCGGTCACCCAGGTCGACCGGACGGGCCTGGCGCCCGACATGGTCACCAAGTACCAGTACCTGGGCGACGCCGCCTGGCACTTCGACGACGATGACGGCCTGACCAAGCAGAAGTACAAGACGTGGTCGCAGTGGCGCGGATACGGCCAGGTCCGCACCTTCACCGGCAGCCACGACAACCCGTCCACCCAGACGGACACCTTCTACCTGCGCGGCATGGACGGCGACCGCAAGACCAAGGACGGCGGTACGAAGTCCGTCACGGTGTCCGACGGCGAGGGCGGCACGCACACCGACCACAACTCGCTGGCGGGGTTCGTCCTCAAGACCGTCACCTACACCAAGCCCGACGGGGCGGTCCATTCCAAGACCGTCAACACGCCGTGGCGGGTGAAGACGGCCGAACGCGAGCGCTCCTGGGGGACCGCGACCGCCGAGGTCGTCCGTACCGGCGCCTCGCACACCTGGACGGCCAAGGACGGCGGCGGCTGGATCGAGACGAAGACCGAAACGGAGTACGCCGAGTCCGGCCCGGGAGTCGGACGGGTCGTCTCGGTCAACGATCTCGGCGACGTCACCACCAGCACCGACGACAAGTGCACCCGCACCACCTACGCCGACAACACCGGCGCCCACATGGTGGACTTCCCCTCCCGGGAGGAAACCGTCTCGGTGGCGTGCTCGGTGACGCCCGACCGTTCCAAGCACGTCATCTCCGACGTCCGCACCTACTACGACAACGGTGCTCTCGGCGCGGCCCCGTCCCGAGGCAACCCGACCAAGACCGAGAAGATCGCCGCCCATGACGGGACGACGGCGACCTACGTCACGGAGTCGGAACTCGCCTACGACGACTACGGCCGGGTGACGACGAGCAAGGACGCCGCGGGCAGGGCCACGACCACCGCCTACACCGACACCCACGGTCTGACCACCAAGAAGGTCGTGACGTCCCCGCCGGCCGATCCCGCCGACGCCTCGACCGCCCTGGTCACCACGGAGGAGATCGACCCCGCCTGGGGACAGCCGACCCGCACCATCGACCCCAACGACCTGCGGACCGACCTGGAATACGACGCGCTCGGACGGCTCCGGAAAGTCTGGAGACCCGACCGCTCCAAGGCGAACCAGCCCGACACCCCGAACCTCGAATTCGTCTACCGGGTCGCCGAAGGGAAGATCGTCGCCGTCACCACCAAGAAGCTCACGCCGGACGGCGGCGCCCAGCGCATCGCCCAGATCGAGCTGCTGGACGGCTGGCTGCGGACCCGCCAGACCCAGGCCCCCGGCCCCGAAGGGCGGCTGATCACCGACACCTTCTACGACGACCGCGGCCAGGTCGTGCGGACCAACGCCCCGTACTCCGCCGCCGGCGCCCCGGAGACCGAGCTCTTCGGCATCGGCACCCCGGGCAACGTCGAGTCCCAGACCCGCACCGAGTACGACGGCCTGGGCCGCAAGACCGTCGAACGGCTCATGGTGGGCAACGGCTCCCAGCCCGAGCAGGAGAAGTGGCGCACCACCTACTCCTACGGCGGCGGCAACCGCACCACGGTCACCCCGCCTCAGGGCGGCGTCCCCACCACCGAGATCACCAATGCCCGCGGCGAGGTGATCGAACGGCGCCAGCACAACGGGAACGACGTCGAGACGACCCGCTACGCCTACACCCCCGCCGGTGAGCTCGCCTCGGTGACCGACCCGTCCGGCAACACCTGGACCATCACCTACGACCTGCGCGGCCGCAAGATCCGCACCACCGACCCGGACAAGGGCACCACCACCTACACCTACGACGACCTGGACCGCCAGACGTCCGTCACCGACGCCCGCGGCAAGAAGGTCGTCACGGTCTACGACGGCCTCGACCGCAAGATCGCCCTGCACGAGACGTCCGAGAGCGGCCCCAAGCTCGCGTCCTGGACGTACGACACCGTGGTGCGCGGCAAGGGCAAGCTCGCCACCGCCACCCGCCACCAGAACGGCGACTACACCAGCCGCGTCAACGTCTACGACGCCCTGGGACGCGCCACCAGAACCACGATCACCATCCCGTCGTCCGAGACGGGGCTGGCGGGCTCCTATTCCTTCTCGACCTCCTACAACGCCGACGGGTCGCTCCGCAGCACGAGCCACCCGGCGGTGGGCGGCCTGCCCGCCGAGGTGCTGGTGTCGGAGTACGACGCCTTCGACCGGCCGACCCGACTCACCAGCTCCGCGTTCACCTACGTCGGCGGCACCGACTACACGCCCACCGGCAAGCCGATCCTGTACGAGTTCGGGAGCGGGAACAGCCGGGTGTGGAACACCCAGACATGGGAGTGGGGCACGCAGCGTCTGGCCTCGTCCCGCACCATCCGCGAGGGCATTTCCGGGGTCGACCGCGACGCCGCCTACCGCTACGACGACGCCGGCAACGTCCTCTCCATCTCCGACGTCTCCCGCGATGGAGTCGACACCCAGTGCTTCACCTACGACGACCTGCAGCGCCTGACCGAGGCCTGGACTGAAGCCGACACCACCTGCGAGCAGGCGCCGTCGGCCCAGATCATCGGAGGACCCGCCCCCTACTGGCACAGCTTCGAGTACGACAAGGCCGGCAACCGCACCAGCGAGACCCGGCACGGTCTCGCCGGCCAGGCCGACACCGTCCGCGCCTACACCTACGCCCCCGCGGGCCAGGGCAACCGCCTCAACAAGGTCGTCCAGACGGGCGGTGCCGGAAACCGCACCGACACCTACACCTACGACGCCACCGGCAACACCACGACCCGCCAGCTCGGCAGCAGCTCCCAGACCTTCGACTGGGGCACGACCGGCGAGCTGACGAAAGTCACCGAAGGAGACGCCGCCACCTCCTTCATCTACGACGCCGAGGGCACCCGCCTGATCCGCAAGGACCCGGGCGGCTCCACCCTCTACCTGCCCGACGGCACGGAACTCCGCACGGCGAACGGCAGCACGACCGCCACCCGCTACTACACGTTCAACGGGCAGACCGTCGCGATGCGCACGCCCTCCGGGGTCACCTTCCTGACGGGGGACCACCAGGGCACGGCCCAAGTCGCGGTCGACGCCGCCACGCGCGAGGCGACCGTCCGCCGCTTCACCCCGTTCGGCACGGTCCGCGGCTTCGACGAAAAGGACACCTGGCCGAACGACAAGGGCTTCGTCGGTGGAACGAACGACCCCACCGGCCTCACCCACCTGGGCGCCCGCGAATACGACCCCGAAACCGGCCGCTTCATCTCCGTCGACCCCCTCATGGACCTGGCCGACCCGCAGCAGATGAACGGCTACACCTACGCGGAGAACAACCCCGTCACCAAGTCCGACCCGGACGGGCTCATGGCCTGCCCGGACTCGTCCTGGTGCAGGAACATCACGCCGCCCATCGGCAACGTCAGCCGCAAGAAGCGGAAGAACTGGGCGGAAATCAACCACCCGGGCGTCATCAACTGGGGCCGCCAGCGAGCCCGCCAGGGAAGTGCTCCCAAGGCCCGCGACAGAATCGTCGGCATCTCCGGAGTCGTCAGAGTCCCCCCATCTGTCGACGTCGAACGTTTCAGGGAGAAGTTCTGGCAGGATTACCGCGAGCATTACGGTGATGCCACCTTCTATCCGGAGGCTCAGGCCGAAAAAGATTTGTATGCCGCACATCACGCATGCGCAGACATGGAGGACTGCCCAAGCGAGTGGCTGGCCAGCCTAGGCGTGGCGTGGATAGAAGCTGCGGGCGGAGTCGCTGCGATCTCCGGCGAATTCGGACCAGTTAAAGCCACCGCCCGACGCCGTCTGATCCGCAAGCTCATAAAAATGCAGAGCTGCGGGCGCAACAGCTTCATCCCGGGCACGCTGGTGCTGATGGCCGACGGCAGCCATAAGGCGATCGAGGACGTCAAAGTCGGCGACCTCGTCCTGGCGACCGACCCGAAGACGGGAGAAACGGCAGCCAAGCCCGTCGTGGACACGATCGTCGGCGACGGCACCAAGAACCTTGTCCAAATCTCTGTCGAGGCCGACCAGGGCCTACCGGCTCTGCTTGCCGCTGTTGATGCCAAGGAGGTCCAGGGCAACTCCGTTCTGACCGCCAGTGGCGACCAGGACGAACGTGCGAGCGGCGTGGTCATCGCCACCGACGAGCACCCCTTCTGGGTCGGCGGCGACTTGAACGCCTGGGTGAACGCCAAGGACCTCAAGCCCGGCATGTGGCTGCGCACCAGCGCCGGCACCTACGTCCAGGTCACCGCCATCAAGTCCTGGACGGCGTCCGACCAACGTGTCTACAACCTGACGGTCGCCGACCACCACACCTACTATGTGGTTGTTGGTGGGCGGTCCACGGCGCTGACTCATAACACCAACGAATGCATAACAGACGACAACGCCGCGGACTATTGGGCTGCGACCAACTTCAAATCAGTTGAAGAGACTATCGACTATCACCTCGCTAAGCATGGCAAAGGAAGAACTCTTGCCGAATATACACGAGAGGCAAGGAAATTGTGGGATGAGACGGATCCGAAAGATATGATCCCGGAGAGACTAAAGGACGGTAGCACTGGATGGAGGATCGAAGGCGGTTTGCTGCGTGGCACCGGAATCTATACAAAAGACGGAAAGATTGTGACGTGGTTTGACTGATATGACCGACTCTGGTGTGCCTCAATTGCCTTTTGGTAGGTTGCCTGTCCGAACGCCCCTAGATGTTTGAGGTCATGACGTTGGTGACGTTGGCGCGGAGCCGGGTCGCTGGTGGCTGGTTCCCGGCTGCGGTATGGGGCGGTGGTAGTTGTGGTGCACGTTCCAGATGGTCGGAGAAATCTATGGAGAGTGATAGGCTCGTCCTCTATAGACAAAATCTGGTCGACGAGAATTACTCGGGAAGACAGATCGGTCATCTGTCGATCGCTGAATCCCGTCTGGTTCGATGTGACTTCAGTAAGTCAAAGATCAAGGCGGGATCATTCGGAGGTGGGCGCAGAGCGAGCGTATACAGGGATTGTGTTTTCGATGGCATGCGCCTCAATGGAGTCCATGGCGGTTATGCAGTGTTCGAATCGTGCAGCTTTCGGAATGTGCGTATCACCAACGGATGGTTTCAAAACTGCGAATTCGTTGATTGCGTCTTTACGGGAACGTTGAGGGGCGTGCTCTTCTTTGGCGCGCCCTTGTCGGATTCGGTTCCGGATCTAGGGCGCACTAAGAACAGATTTTATGGGAATGATTTCTCGCAGGCGCGGCTTATTAATGTCAGTTTTAGGTTCGGTGTGGACCTGTCGACTCAAAGACTGCCAAAAGAAGACGAGTATCTGTATCTGGTTGACGCCGATTCGGTTCTCAGGAAAATTCGTAAAAAGATTCGAGGGTGGTCGCAAGAGGTACAGCAGGAACTGGACTCGACTCTCTCTGTGTATGAGTTGGAGGCGAGCACGGGGCAACGAGATCTGTTCATCCACGAGTCTCTCGTATTGGGCGGCGAGTTTCCAGAGGCTAGACGGAGGTTGTGGGAACTCTTGCGATCTATGGCGGTTCCCCATTGAGACCGTGTCAGGGTGACTGCGATCTCCCGCGCGTAACCACCCGTCTAGATGGAAGCCGCCCTTTCGGGAGCCAAGTGGACTAACCTCCTTAAGAGACATACGTGGGGATGTGCGAGACGGGTGGCCGAGTCTGCGTGGACCCCGCGAATGCTGACCGGGTTGGTGGCCCCGAACCGAGGGTGGCGCCGGACGGTACGGCTGGTCCTGGCCGAGTACGTCTTGTCGGCCACCGCATGCTCCGGCTTCGTACTCATGCGCCTGACCACGCCGCGTCGCACATAGATCTGCTTGCATACTGACACGAATAGCGCACTAGAGATAAGGGGTTGGTCGAAGAGTATCGGTTGTACATCGCATCTCTCGAAAAAATGCTCTATGAGCTATGGCGGTTATGTACGGCAACCTTCTCGGCGGAGCTTTGGATGGGTACCTGGGGGACTGGTCCCTTCGACAGCGATATAGCTGGAGATTTTCTCGATCAGCTGGAGGGCTTGTCGGCTTTGCAACGGCTGGCGGTCATGGAGCGCACGTTCAGAGTAGTTGTTGAAAGTTGTGCGAGTTCAACGTCCTCTGTGCTGCCAGAAGAAGTAATAGCGGCGGCTGCCTTGATGGCCGCGAACATTCCTGAGGGGCGATCCTTTGCCTGGGATGAGGAATATCCAGGTATGTCTGAATGGCTGCCAAAGCCGATCCCGTCCGACCTCGCCCCAAATGCTCTTCAGGCCCTGGACGTGGCGATCCCTCCAGAGGGATGGTTTTGGCGAAGCTGGGTGGACGATCGGGATAGGGCTGAGACGCAGGCCGTGATCGAGAGCCTGTGGGCCGTGTTGCTCGGAATCAGTGGAGGTGAATCCCAGTGATTCGCCGCTGGCGGAATCTGTCCTGACAGAATTGCTTTGGACTTATCCGGAAGTGCGAGACTCCTGGGGCTCGCTGCGCATTGGCCGTCCGAGGTGCTGGATGCGTCGGACAGATGTCGGAGTCCGCCAGATGACGGAGTCCGCGTGGACACCGCGAACGAAGAGTCGACTGTTGCTGCTCGGCTGGGATGCCGACGCCACTGACCGAGGCGTTCGTCCGCGCGGTCAGCAGCTGGAGATTGACGCAGTGGGTGAAGACGTTGCAGCCACTGTATCGAGAGAGGGCTTCATGAGCGCCCTGTTGGCGACTGCACGAGAGTGGTGTCAACCCGCTACTGCGGGAGATCCCGGGCATCGCAAACAATCCATTCATGTCCAAAGTGTATTTGCGATCGTGATTATAGGTGTGCTCCGGTCCTTGTGTGCTCGGGGCATGCTCTCGCATCTTGCGAACAACGGCGCGTTACGGTGAAGCACGGACGGGTCTTTCCGGGTCGGCAGGACGGGTTGGTCGCGCTTCTCATCCTGCCGCTGGAAGACCCGTCCCCTCACTCACACCCCACCGTTCACAACGTCATGTCCCGCAACACCTAGATGGAGGAATTTAAGATTGGAATTCACGACTGTTTACCCTAGATGGTCACGTAGCGGGGCATGTGCCGCGTTGATAGCAGTCGCCTGGACCCCTAGGGATGTTCCAGGTGTTGGTGATCTGCTTGCCGAGTCCCTTCAGGTATCACTCGAGACAATGAGGCCCGTGGTCGAACGGGACATGGAGTTGATGAAAAAATGGCGATTGTAGATTGCATTCGTCGAAAAATGAAGGCCGGCTTGAGACCTTGGGTATCCGCTGAGCTGAGCGCCGCGGAACAACGGGAGATTGGAGTCGTCCGCCGGGTGGCAAAAGAGTTCACGCAAGGGATAGAATGCCATGACTGATATGACCGAGTTTCGGCGCGCGTTCAACGCCTTTTGGAAGATGCCCTTCCCGGACCGGCCCCGAGGAAAGGAATTTCAGGATTGGGCCGTTCTTTTGCTCATCCTGGATACACACGTAGCAGGGTATGCGTCCCGGGTCAATAGCGGTGACATGGACCCTCGGGATGTTCCGGGTGTTGGTGATCTGCTTGCTGAGCTCAAGTCCCTGCGTGCATCACTCGAGACGATAAGGCCCGAGACCGAGCGAGATAAGGAGTTGGCCGAAGAATATCGATCATACATAGCATCTCTCGAAAAAATGCTTTATGAGCTTTGGCGATTGTCCTGTCAATGACATCTGTGCGCGCTTGCGCATCAAGAGTGGGTAGGCCTCCGAAAGATTGAATGGCGTCTTCGTGGCCACCATGTAGCTACGCCGTGGGTGTCATCCGGCGGCACCAAAAGATGATTGGAAGCAAAGGCTGAGTATGCACGCCGCAACACGGCGCCATCTGCATGGACATTATGAAAGATAGATCAATGGATGCTAGAGACCGGGGCCTGCATATCTAAGTGGTGTGCACGCTTTTGGATGCAGATGGACTCGGGTTTCCAGGAATTGGGATCATCGCCCGAACGAGCCTGCTCTGGGAGTCGCGACTCGCGGCCAATTCATTTCTAGCGTCATGTTGACGAGCACTTTTCTGGGGCGGCGGTGACATGAACGCCTGGGGGAACGCCAAGGACCTCAAGCCCGGCATGTGGCTGCGGGCCAGAGCCGAAACGAACAGCAGACTTTCCGGGCCGTTGGCAGAAGCTGGTAAACTCTGGCGACATCAATTCGTATAGGACTCTTCCGTGAAGCAGGATAACTCGACTGGTCGTGGCCGACGGCTGACGAGGGCCGAAATCGCCAAGGTGATCAATGACCTGCCGTGCGCGAGAGAGACGATGTTGATACCATCATTTCTCGCGGTAAGAGGCTATATGCGGAAAGCGCCCGAGGGTTGTTGTCGGAACTGGCCGCTGCCGGATTTGTTGTGACAAGCGTGGGGCAGCTGCGCCAATCCGGTAAACAATACAAGGATGCAGTGCCCATTCTCCTTGACTGGCTTCCTCGCATTCGATACCTGCCATTGGCTGAAAATGTCGTCTAGTCGATAGCGAAGTGAGTCGTGATGATGAGCGAAGGAGCGACGCTTCCGCTGTATCAGCTGGTTGAAGAAGAATCTGGCAGGGTCATTATCGAGGCAAGGGAGATCGACGGCTTCTTCGTGGACTCGGATCGCGACGAGTCAAGAGACGTTCTGATTTATGGCTCCGCACGAGAGCCAATTCGTCCCGATCGCGACCTGCTCGACGTGGAGCTGCGCGTGGTGCACTCGGACGGCAAGGTGATCGGATCGTATTACATAGGGCGTGTGGGACTGCGGTCCGAGTTCGAAGGGGAGGGCGGTGTTGGACAGGGCGGTGGCTTTGTCGCAACCTTCTATTGCTATGCCAGTCCGTATCCAGCGGCAGGCGAGCTTTGGCGCCGATGGGCTTTCGGAGGTCCTATCCGCGAGGGGGAATGGGCGGAGCATCCCGTGGAGGCGCATCGCAGTTGGCTCCACGTGGTTCAGAACTCATGGTTCGAAGCGGGGCATTCAGCCAGGAGGTACGGGACTGAAGAGGTCTGCGTCATCGACGGTAGGAAGATTGCTGCGGTAAGCAGCTTCTATTGCGCACTTGGTGAATCGGTTAACGGTCCCGGTGGATATTTCGGGTCGAATCTCGATGCGCTTGCTGATTGCCTCAGGCAATCAGCGGGCACTGGAACTCCGTTCGAATTGATATGGGAGCACTTCTCTGTTGCACAGGAAAAGCTGGGGAGTCGCGTGGCTGAGACCCTCGTCTCTCTACTCCGGGAATTCGACGTGGACGTGACGCTCAAATAGCTCCGCTCACCCTGATGGCGCTCGATACCCTGCCGCCGTTTCTTATCGACAACTCTGCTGCGAACGCGCGCTCTCCGGTCGAATCGAAGACGACCGACAGCGAAGGCGATGTCCTCGCTTGGCGGCACGCTGACGGAAGGAGATCAAATGGAAAAGCTTGGCGGATGGCTCATGCAAAAGAATTTGAAAGGGTTCCTGGTCGCCTTGTCGGAAGTTGTCGACTACGAGTTCGCATGTATACGTTCCCGAGGATATCCCATGCCTTCGTGCGCAGATTGAGACCGTATAGATGGTTTTCGACTATTTCGATGTCTCCCCCGACGTTGAATTTCTCGACTAAGTGCAACCTGCTCGGCGGGCTCCGGGAGCCGAGGCCTACAGGCATCTGAAGCAAGGTCTTTCCTTTAGCCGTAGGCGTCGGCCGAGGGGAGACTTGTTACGTCTACGGAGCGCCTAACTCAGATAAACGCATGACGACACGCTTCATTGGCAGACGATGCGAACATCCGGACGGTCGCGCTGAGACCGGCATTCCGTTCGGTGGACATGTACGGCAACCTTCTCGGCGGAGCTTTGGATGGGTACCTGGGGGGCTGGTCCATTCGATAACGATATTGCTGGAGATTTTCTCGATCAGCTAGAGGACTTGCCTGCTTTGCAGCGGTTGGCGGTCATCGAGAGCACGTTCAGAGTACTTATTGAAAGTGGTGAAAGTTCAGCGTCCTCTGTGCTGTCAGAGGAGATAATAGCGGCCGCTGCATTGGTGGCGGCGAATCTTCCAGAGGGGCAATCCTTTGCCTGGGATGAGGAATATCCAGGCATGTCTGAATGGCTGCCAAAGCCGATCCCGTCCAGCCTCGCCTCAAATGCTCTTCAGGCCCTGGAGCTGGCGGTCCCTCCAGGTGGACGGTTCTGGCGAAGCTGGGTGGACGATCGGGATAGGGCTGAGGCGCAGGCCGTGATCGAGAGTTTGCGGTCCGTGTTGCTTGGTACTAGCAGAGGCGAATCCAAGTAGGTCAGTGGCTTCAGAGTCGCATCTGACACGTGCTTCGGATGGTCCGGAAGCGCAGGGCTTGTGACTTGTTTTCCTGCATTGGCTCGACCATGACCAGGGCTGTGTAGAAAATTGCAGTTCGGATGCGGCCTGTCTGCAGCGGTTCAGGGGCGTGGGGTGGCCTGATCCGGCCACGGGCGGGGCTGGACGACGCGTGATCGCGAATTCACAATCTGGCGGGCGTGCGTACCGGCCGGAGATCGAGGAGAGGTGACGTGAGGCTGCGGCGTGCTCGGGTCAGTGCCGGAATCGCTGTGCTGGTCGCTCTGGTCGCGGGCTTTGTGTCCGCACCGGCAACCGCCCAGGCGGCGCCCACCGCGGCGCGGACCGACGGTGGGGAGGCCCGGCTGCAGCAGGTGGCCCGGGTGCTGCGCTCGGCCTCGGTCCCTGGAACCGCCTGGTATCGCGTGCCCGGTTCAGACATGGTCGAGGTGATCGCCGACCGCACGGTGACCGGCGTTCGGCTCGAACGCATCGAGGCCGCGATCCGGTCTTATAGCGACGTAGTGCGGTTGCGGCGCGTCGAAGGCGCCATCGGCGTCCGGCTCAGCGGGGGCGACCCGGTGTCCGGCGGTGGGGCTCGCTGCACCCTGGGCGCGAACGTGACGGACGGTGGTGCGTACTACTTCATCACCTCCGGGCACTGCGGCTCCGCTGTGAGCACCTGGTACACCCTCGACGGTGCGCTCGTCGGCTCTACCGTCGCCAACAGCTTCCCCGGCAACGATTACTCCGTCGTGCGCTACACCGGCAGCGTGCCCCACGAAGGCACGGTCGGCGACCAGGACATCACTTCGGCCGGCAACGCCTACGTCGGGGAGAGCGTGTGCATGCGGGGGGCCGTGAGCGGAGTCCGCTGCGGCACGGTGCTGGCCCTCAACGCGACGGTGAACTACCCCGAGGGCACGGTGAGCGGGCTCATCCGGACGAACATCTGCAGCGAGCCCGGCGACAGCGGCGCTCCGCTCTACGACGGCACTCGTCTACTGGGCATCCTCTCCGGAGGAAGCGGCAACTGCACCTCGGGCGGGACCTCGTTCTTCCAGCCGATCATCGAGATTCTCAGCGCCTACGGCTTGGCCGTGTACTGAGCAGGTCGGACGCGACGAAACGCTGCGGTAAGGCGCGCGAGTGTGTCGTGAACGTCTGCCCAGGTGCGGCAGGAGAAGACCTAGGGAGCGCTCCGGCTGTCCCGGCGCCTGAGCCATCTGAAGGGGCTGATTTTCCCGTCGCTGATCGTCTTGGTCGGCGGGAGCCGAAGAAGGCCGTCACATTCCTGCCGTCTGATCGAGGTCGTGCACGCGCCGATCGTCCTCGCGTGATGGTCAAGCTTGTGCTGGTCGCGAGGTCTTCGCGTCCTCCCGGTGTCTGGTGAGGGCGGCCGGCGCGGTCAGCGTCAGTACGCCCGCCGCTCCTCGACGTGCGTACTGAGTTCTTCGTTGAACATCCGGCGTCTCCCGGCGCAACCTGCCGGGGCGGGTTCTCGCGCCGACAGCGACTCTGCGGCTCGGCGCGTATAGCCAGCCGCCATGTGCATGTGTGCAGGGCAAGCCCATGGCTGGGCCGTGCCGCTGCGTGTCGTTCGCTTGGCCCATCTCTGCGGTGTCTTGGGGCTCGGCTCCGAGTTGGTTCGGTGGTTTGGTCGCGTGTTCTGCTCATTCCGGAAGCCGCACTGCTGGTGTGGGTTGGATGGTGAGTTGCGACGGGGTGTCGTGTTGGCGTGGCGACTTCTTGCCGGTCAGCGCGTGCTGCTAGCCGGGCGTCGTTCGGGTTGCGCTGACGCCTGTGGTGGGTGCTGGGCAGCCAGTACGTGATGGCTGCGGTTGTGCCGCATCGAAACCGGACGTGCATGCGGTCAGCACTGCGGTGCTCTTGGGCTTGGCTTCGAGCTGCTTCGGTGGCTTGTATGCGTTCGGCTTGTTCCGGGCCTGGGGCTCACTCCGTTGGTGCGCGCCGGGTGGTGAGTTGCGACAGGCGTGCGTTGGCGTGCGACGGCTTGCGGGTCAGCGTGTACAGCCAGCCGCGTGTCGTTCGGGTTGCGCTGGCGCTTGTGGCGGGTGCTGGGCAAGCCAGTACGTGACGGATGGGGTGTGCCGGTTCGTGACCTGACCTGCACTTGGGCAGCACTGCGGTGCCCACGGCATTGCTCCGAGCTGGGTTGGCTGTTTGGGCGTGTGTTCGGTCTAGATGTGGATCTCAATCCGCTGGTGTGAGTCGGGCGGTGAGGTCGTCCAACGTGGAGACGAACCAGACGTCGCGGCCCCGGTTGCTCTCCGCGACGAAGGCGCGCAGGGCGTTGCTTTCCTCCAGGTGCGTTGAGATGTCGCCGACGATGGCGACCCGCAGACCGTAGTTCACGAACTTCTGGAGAAAGCCTCCGGCGTTGCGGGTGGAGAGGTCGAAGAACGCGTCGTCAAGTCGCTCGGTCGGGATGACGACCGTGTCGGCCTGGCTGCCGAAGGCGTCTCCAATGAGGTCCAGGGCGTCCTGCTCCGTCTTCAGAGGGGAACCCTCCGGTGGGCAGAGGAGGATCGTGCTGTCGCCGATGCGCGTGCTTGTTTGAGGCATTGAAGATCCGTGGGGCTGTGTCGTGTCTCGGTGGCCCGGAGACGCTGGCTGTCTGTATGGGCGGTTCGGTGTGTCAGGGGTCCGGGACGGCTGTCGGGTGGCGATGAGTCGGCGGGTCTTGCGCGGCTGTGCTGCTCAGGTGTCGAGTTCGGTCATGACGTCGCGTTGAGGAAGGCGTCGACCAGGCGGAGGAGTTCGGCGGCGCGGTCGAGGTCGGCCAAGATGATGATCTTCATCGTGGTGCGCTCCTCGTCGTAGACGACCTCGATGCGCGGCCGGCGGGCGTCGCGGGAGCCGCCGACCGCGGCCGTCAGATGGGTGCTGATGCGGGACATCAACTCCCGGTCGACCGCGTCGATCTGCACGACGCTGGTCACTTCGGCGCGCGGGCGACTGCTCGGCGGCCGCGATCCGTCCACCCGCTGCCCGGTGAAGACCTCCAGATCCGCGCGCGCGATCCGGTACTGCTTGCCGATGCGAACGGCCTTGAGGCGCCCGTCGCGCACGTAGCCGCGCACGGTCTTCACATGAAGCCCGAGCAGGTCGGCCACCTGCTCGACGGAGTACCACTGCTCGACCTGCTCCAAGATTCCCTAACCTTCCCTGTTATGTCGTTGATAGGGAAGGATAGGGCAGGTAGTCGGGCGTGTGCATCCTGGATTCGCAGCGAGGGCACTGGGAGCGGGGCTTGAGCGTCCAGGCGACGGCGGGGCTCCGGCGGAGTGCCTGCAGCGGCAGCCGACACATGCAGAAGGCGGCACCCGTTACCGCCTTGCCGGCGAGCATCGAGGGAGCTGGTTCGGGACGCGGCACGTTGGGTGCACCGTGCGATGAGGCGTCGGTGAGCGGTCGGCACCAGCGGCGCTGGCGCGCCGCTGGTCAGGACGATTCCTCCTTCGGGTTCTCGGCGAGGACGCAGGCCACAGGGGGATCAAGGTCGAGGATCTCGACTCGGAAGTGAGCGAAGCCCGCCTGAGTCAGGAGATCTTTGAGTTCCTCGGCGGCTCGGTCCGTGGTGTCTCGGGTCGCGCCCGGGCAGCGGGGTTGGCTGACGAGCGCGATGCGGCCCGCAGGGCGCAGCAGGCGGCGCAGATCGCGAAGCCGTTCCACCCGGTCGGGCCACATGCCCGCGTTGTTGACGGCGAGGATGGCGTCGAGTGGATCGCCGAAGTCCGGCAGCCTTTCCACAGAGGTGTGGATGAGGTGAACGCGTCCGGCGCGGACGGCGGCGGCGTTGCGCCGGCGGGCCTGCCGGACCATGAGCTCGGAGTGGTCGATGCCGTAGACGTGGCCGCGGGTGGCCTTGGCGGCGAGTGCGGCGATGGCGATGCCGGGGCCGAAGCCGACTTCGAGAACTCTGTCGGTGGGCTGCACGTCCAGCAGCGACACCGCCCACACGTTGCGCTGCCGGTTGGACCGGCGATGAGCCATGATCCAGCCGACCACCCGTCCGGTGACGCCTCGGGGGTGGTGGAACTGCCCCACCAATGTCCTGATCACGCGCTGTTTCAGCGTGGCTCCTGCTGTCGGCATGCTCGCCAGTGAACGACTTCAAGTACGCTTGAAGTCAAGATGGCGGAGGAGCAGCAGCTGACGATCGGGGAGCTGGCGAGCCGCACCGGCGTCGCCACCTCGACTCTGCGCTACTGGGAGGAGGTCGGACTGCTGCCCGCGCCCGCCCGAGTCGGCGGCCGACGGCGTTATCCGCCGTCGGTGGTCGGGCTGGTCGGTGCGATCCTGCTGCTGCAGGGCGTCGGTTTCACGTTGCGTGAGATCAAGGCTTTCGTCGAACCTCGGACGCGCGTCGGCGACGTCCGGCGGGAACTGTTCCAGCGCAAGATCGCCGAGTTGGACCGGTTGATTCATCAGGCGCAGGTGGCGCGCAACGCCATCGCTCATGGCATGGGCTGCCCGCACGAAGACGTCTTCGAATGCCCTACGTTCGCCGACTTGGTCGCGTCGCGACTGGCAGGGCTTTCTCTCGAAGAGGCTCATCCTGACGGAACCTGATTTCGGTGTGCGATGCACAGCTCGCGCTTGCAGGCGGGTGCTGCCGCGGGACCCCATTTGTCGTGGTGTCGGCCGGCGAGGTCGGCTTGTCGGTGGTGGCGGCTAAATTGCGCCGCATGTCGCGAGGAGACTTGAAGAACCTCCCGGACGGGCTGCCTGCGGGCAGGCTCATCACACCTGAAGGGGCCGACAGTCCCGCTCTATGGGTTTCGGACGAGCAGCTGTCTGACGCCGACGTGCATTGGGCTCGGCTCTACGACATCCGCCGGGAGACCGGTCTCTACCCCCTGCTGCTGGACGGGCCGAGCAGCGACCCGATCAATCTGTGGCATGACGAGGAGCTGTGGCCCAAGGCGATCGCCGACATCGACGCGCTGGATGCCGCCGACGTTCTGGCGGAGCGGTGGCGCGAACTGATGAGGGACGACGAGGAGGCCCTGTCGCTGGCGCCTGCGGGCACGACGGACGCGGACGCCGACGCCGTCGCGCGGCACATGGCCGAAGGTCTCGGTGAGGTGGACTCCTGGATCCTCGGCCTGGTCCCCGCCGACCGGGGAGCGGACACGCTGACCGTGGCGGGCTGGGCCGGGCCCTGGAACCACATAAGGACGGTGGAGGTCTCCGCCGTCGTCCGGTCCTGGGAGGAGCGGTTCGGCGCACGCGTGGTGGCGGTGGGTTACGACGTGCTCGATCTTTCTGTGGCCGCACCGCCGACGACGATCGAACATGCCCGCCAGGTGGCTGCCGAGCACTATGCCTTCTGCCCGGACAACATCTGGCAAGGGATCGGCGACTTCGAGGAGTACGCGAGCAGTCTGGTCGGCGCTCAACGCTGGCAGTTCTGGTGGGACTGACGGTCAGCCGTCGGTGTGGCGGAGCCGCGTTCGTCCTCCCCGGTGAGTGCTCCGATCGGTGAGGGCGCGTGAAGTTAAGCGCGTCTTGCGGACGGCGTTGGTGCTGACATCGTGATGGCGTCCGGGAGAAGACGTGACCGTTTCGGACACGGCCGTCACCTCTCGGACGCCCCCCGCAGCACGTCCATCACCGGCTCCCGCACCCGCATCCATGCACCGCACCTGCCGTCAGGACAGGCAAGCATCACCGTCGTCATCAGTTGCGGAGTGGTTGGGCGATCTTCCGGGCGGCCATGTCCGTCCGATCAGCAGAGGCAATGGTCTCGCCGGTGTCGGCCCAGACGAACCACCACACGCCGCGGACGTAGTCGCTCCCGACCTCTCTCACACGCGCGGTGCCCGGCTTGACGACCCGCAGCAGTGGGAAACCGCGCCGCTCCACCACTGTGCCGTGGACTTCCTGTGGTGCAAGGGCTGCTTTGAGCGCGTCCAAAAGCGACCGTCTCTGATTGCGCGGCACGAGGCGTTCGGGGGTCATCGTATGCCGTCCTCTGTCGAATCCCATGTAATCGGGGGTCCTTCCGTGTGTGTGAGGCGCGGCCGGTGTGCCCGGGGGGACGCCCACCGGCCGCGCCGCCTCCTCCTATTTGGTCAGCGCCGCTTGTTCTTGGCCCGCGCGCGTTCTGCCTCGGCGTTGAGCGCCTTGCGCAACGCCGTTGGGTTCGGCTCCATAACGGTTGCGTCCACGCCTGCGCTGGGCTCGATGAGCGTGGCGACGTATTCGCCAGGCTCCCCGTCCCATCGCGTGGACCGCCAGATGCGGTGCCCGGGGAACTCCTTCTGGAGCTGCGGCAGTGACCGCCGGTCCGGTGCAGTCCGAGCGGAGCGGTGAGTGCGACGTGTGTGCCGGTCCAGGCGGCCCGGCATCCACCGCTGTTTCCCGGGGCAGGCGGGTGCACGCCTACCTTGCCCGGAGCGTGGCATGTTCTGTGTGACGTCGTGCTTGCCTTCGAAGGTGCCGAGGCGCTACCCGCCATCGGACAACAAGGCCGAAACCTGATCAAGACCGGAGGGGGCCGGTGACGGACGGCACCGAAGGGCTCATTCCGGGAAGCGTCCCACCCGCCGACGTCGGCGCACGGTGAGGCGGTTCGGGGCGGCCGTCAGGTCACCCCAGTCGCTTTTCCAGTTCGATCTCGTCGCGGATCGGGATGCCGTAGTTGCCGGTCAGGGGGATCTCTGGCTTCAGCCGCGTACGGGAGTCGGTGACGGCGCGGGGGAGCACGGCGGCGATGTGGAAGTCGCGGCGCTGGTAGAAGCGCAGAGCGTCGACGTTGTCGTTGGTGGTGATGAGCCACAGCCGTGTGTGCCCCTGGCTCGACGCCCACTGCTCGACCGTCTCGATCAGGGCGGTGCCGACCCCGCGCCACTGCTCGGCGGTGTGCAAGGTGAGGATCTCGCAGTGCTTGCGTGCCTCGTCCGGCACGTAGGTGAGCACGCCCAGCAGACGCCCGTCGTCGGCGTCGGCCACGAACGCCGGGTGGTCAAGCGGGTAGAGCAGCTCCCCGCGGCGCGCCACCCTGGCGCTGTGGTTCCGGGCCAGGAACGCCTCGACCGCCGCCCGATCGGCACTGTCCCGTGGACGCACCTTCGTCCGCATGATCCTTCACCCGCTTCCTCGGTGATGGACGCCCGCCTGCCAGCCACCGACCTCATTGTCGAGGGAGAGAGCGCACCTCGGGACGGATGAACGCTATCGCACCATCGCCTGGGCGACGGCGCCCGTCGTAGCCGACTGCGATGCGGACACTGTCGTAGACGTGCCTCGGGCCCGACCTGGGCGTCGTGGAGCCGGACGGGCGGCGCCGCGCCGACGATGTGATCAACGCCGGTGGGGAGAAGGGCGTGGCCGACGAGGTCGCCGCGGTGCCGGCCCGCCATCCGGCCGTGCACGGCGGGGTCGTGGTGGGTCGTCCCGACACCGAGTCGTGGATAGGACGCCGCGCGGTGAGCGCGCATGAGCGGTCCGCACGAGCCTGCGGCCTTGAGCTCCTCGCCCTACCGCCGCGGCAACGACCGCGGCAGCGACCCTCGGGGCACCGGCCTGGGCCTGCCGATCGCCCTCGCAACGTTCGGTTCGGTGGAGACTGGCATGCCCGCCTCAAGCTGGGAGGGCTCCGGCAGGTCGGCGACGATGCCGCCGAGCCGCTCGGCGTCGTGGCGCGCCGCGTGCAGGATCTGGCGGGCGTCGGGGGCGGACAGGGCCGTCTTCAGCCGGGTCAGCAGTCCGGTGATCGGCGCCCGCAGGTCGTCACCGGGCTCCAGCGCGTCCGTCCGCTGCGAATTGGGGGTGGTGCAGGAGACGTTGGTGACGTGGCGACTGCCTTGCGCCCTGCTTGCGCGTCTGACGGGCCTTGGCGCGGAATGCGCGACGGTAGGCGCCCGGTGTCGTGCCCAGGGCGTTGAGGAAGCGTCTGCGGAGGTTGGTCGCCGAGGACAGGCCGACGCGGCGGGCGACGGCGTCCAACGGCAGGTCGGTGGTCTCCAGGAGGTCCCGGGCGGCGGCGATCCGCTGGGCGAGCAGCCACTGTCCCGGGCTGGTGCCGAGCTGCTCGGCGAACCGCCGGGTGAGGGTCCGGGGCGAGACGCCCGCGTGGGCGGCCATGCTGTCGATGGTCACCCGTTCGTCGAGCCGTTCGGTGACCCACTCCAGCAGCGGCGCGAGCGTGCCGTCGATCTGCGACGGGTGGGGCGGCGCCGCGTACTGCAGCTGCCCGCCTTCGCGGTGGGGCGGCATGACCATGGTCCGCGCGATGTGCGCGGCGTACCGGGCGCCCTGGTCGCGGCGGACCAGGTGCATGCACAGGTCGAACCCGGCCCCGGCTCCGGCGCTGGTGGCGACGTCGCCGTGGTCGACGTACAGGACGTCCGGGTCGACCTGGATGTTCGGGAAGCGCTCGGCGAGCTCGTCCGCCAGCGCCCAGTGGGTGGTCGCCCGCCGTCCGTCCAGCAGGCCGGCGTGCGCCAGTGCGAAGGCGCCGGAGCAGATGCTGACCACCCGCGTGCCCCGGGAGTGCGCGCGGCGCAGCGCCTGGACGACCGCGGGGGAGGGGGGTTCCTGGGCGGGCAGCCAGCCGGGGAGGAGCACGGTGTCCGCCCGGTCGAGGGCGTCCAGCCCCTCGGTGACGAGCATGTCGAACCCGGCGAGCGTCGCCACCGGGCCGGGCTCTTCGGTGCAGACGCCGAAGGTGTACCGGGGCGGAAGCCCTCGCCGCTCGATTCCGAACACCTGGGCCGCGCAGCCGAGTTCGAAGGTCGACTGCGGCGGCCGGATGAGCGCCACGACACGGTGCATGGCAGAAAAGTACCTGAGGATGTCATTCCTGACACTGGGTGGACGGGGCGGTCGGCCGCGACGCTGGTGTCATGACGACGCAGAAGAACGCATCAGTCTTCGAGTGGTCCTCCGTCCAGGACGCCCCGGTGCGCGAGCTGTTCCCCGGCATCCGCCTTCGGTCGCTGTGGAGCGGGGACAACGGCGCGAAGGCGTTCGTGCTGGAAATGGACGCCGGCGCCTGCTGGCCGAAAGTCGACGTCCACGAACCCGGGCCGGAGGAGGTTTTCGTGGTCTCCGGCGTCTTCAACGACGGCGAGCGGGACTATCCGGCCGGATCGTTCATCCACTGTCCCGCGGGCTCCTCGCACGTCCCGCAGACCACGACGGGTTGCACGCTGTTCCTCTTCTATCCGGAAGGGTGAATCCATTTCGGCTGATGATCTTCTTGTTGTGCGGGGGCGTTCACCAGCCGTGCGAAACGGCCGTCGAGGAGGTGGGCGGCGTCCCGATCGGAGCCCGGCCGGCGGGCGGTCGCGCTGCGGCGGCTCGGACCCGCCGAGCCGCCTGCGGCGGCCGGGGAAGGGCTCGCCGGCATGGCGCGGCCCGTGATGCCGAGACGCGGACGCGGCGGGACGGGGCCAAAAAAGAGGGAGATCGAGAGACACCCGGACAGGGCGGAATTTAAGATCGCGTCTTGGTGAAAGGTGATTCGCTAGAGAGGGCGACGCAGTGACGGACGTGTCCGAACGGCCGGAGGAGTGGGCCTCCAAAGGCATCGACATCACCAAGCCGAGCATCGCCAGGGCCTACGACGTCGTCCTCAACGGCAAGGACAACTTCGAGGCCGACCGGGCGTTCGTCCGAGAGATCGTCAAGGTCGTGCCGGAGATCTACGACGTCGCAAAGTACAACCGGGAGATTCTCGGACGCGGCGTGCGATTCCTGGCCGAACAGGGCATCCGTCAGTTCCTTGATCTGGGGTCCGGCCTGCCCACCGTGGAGAACACCCACCAGGTCGCCCAGCGCGTGGCGCCGGACGCCAACGTCGTGTACGTCGACAACGACCCGATCGTCCTGGCGCACGGGCGGGCGCTGCTGGCCGAGAACGAGCGCACCGCCGTGGTCACGGCCGACCTGCGCGACCCCAAGGCCGTGATGAGCGACCCGGAGGTCACCCGGCTCATCGACTTCGGCCGGCCGACCGCGATCATGCTGGTGGGGATCCTGCACCACCTGCACGACGACGAAGACCCGCAGGGGATCGTCGAGGCGTACATGAGCGCGGTGCCGTCCGGCAGCTACCTGTTCGTCACCCACTTCTGCGCCTCCAGCCAGGCCGCGCGCGACGCGGAGAAGCAGTACCTCGCGATCCTGGGCACCGGCCGCTTCCGCACCGTCGAGGAGATCACCGCGTATTTCGACGGGCTCGACCTGCTGGAGCCCGGCGTGGTGCCGCTGCCGCTGTGGCGGCCCGACGGGCCGGTGCCGCCCGAGGGCGAGCTGACGGTCGGGCAGCGGCTCATGTACGGCGGGATCGCCCGAAAGCCGTAGCCGGGGAGGCGTCCGCCGGGGGAGGGGCGGCGTCGGACGGCGGGAACGTCTCAGGTCCGCGCGCGGCGCCGTCCGAGGGCGAAACGCCGCTGATCACGTGGGACGGTCGAGAACGTCCCACGGGTGGCCGGATCCGGTCAACGGGCGTCGTCGCGGCGTCCGTTCTCCGCCGCAGGTGGCACCCGTTGACCGCAAAAGCGTTCCAGACGGGATGTTCGGGGGAACGTGGCGCGGGACACCCCGAACGTCTTTAATCTGGGCGGAAGGGGACGCCGTGCCCCCAGGCATCCCGCAACTCCCAGAGGTCTCAGGACGTGACCGACAGCGCCGACGGGTCCGCAAGGACGCGGCTGATCCAGGCCGACCGCGTCTACGTCGGCTGGCGGTACGCACAGGTCCACCCTGATCCAGGGCCGCCGCCCTCCCCGCCCGACCCCTCGCCGCCCGAGCCGCTGCCCAGCATCCCGGCGCCGCGCCCCGGGGAGCACATGGCGGGGCGTCCGCTGCGCATCGCCGCCTACGGCACCGGGGTCGGCGTCGTGCTGTTCCTGGGCTGCGGCCTGGTGGGCGTCCTGCCCTGGGCGTTCGTCGGCGTGGCGCTGCTGGCCTGCGCCATCATCCTCGGCATCACCGGGTCCGCGCTGTGGCGGGACGAACGCGCCGTCCGCGCCCGGCTGGCCGCCGAACAGCGGCGCCTGGACCGCGAACGCGCCGAGCGGCGGCGCCGCGAGGAGGCCGCGGCCCGGGAGTACGACGCCGCGTACCGCGACTGGGAGCGGCGGCGCCGCGCGTACGAGAACCAGCGCGAGTGGTACCCGGTGGCCGTGCCGCCCGGCGTGGACCGCGTGGACGTCGTCGGCGGCACCCTGGCGGGATGGTCGGCCATCGTCACCACCATGGGCGCGTCCCGGCTGGCGGTCGGCGCCCGCGTCACCGTCATCGACCTGTCCGAGGGCGCCGTCGCCCACGACCTGGTGCGGCTGGCCGCCGACCGCGGCGACGACCCCCTCGTCTGGGTGCTGCCGGCGGACCTGGTGCGCCTCGACGCGACCCGCGGCCTCGGCCCCGAGGCGCTCGCCGACGTGCTGTCGCTGGTGGTGGGCGCGGGCGAGGAGGAGGGCGGCACCCGCGACCTGTCGTTCGACAACTCCATCCTGGAACGCGTCATCGAGGTGCTGCGCCCCGCCGGGGCGAACGGCGGCGCCACCGAGCCGTCCATCCCGCAGATCACCGCGGCGCTGCGGGTGCTCGCCCAGGTCGGCGACCCCCGCGACGACCTGCGCCGCGGACTGCTCACCGAGCACCAGCTCGAGCGCATCGCCACCCTGTTCGGACGGGACGCCACCGACCGGATCGTGGTGCGCCGCGCCTGGGCGCTGGAGGCGCAGCTGCGCAAGCTGGAGAAGCTCGGCACCGAGCCGGTGCGGCTGCCGCCGTCGCGGCTGCACGTGATGTCCATGGACCGCCGCGCCGGGGTGCTCACCAACCGGATCCTCGGCACGTACGTCACCACCGCGCTCACCCACCGCATCCGGCAGGCGCCGCCGAGCGGGCGCTGGGACCACACCCTCTTCCTGTGCGGGGCGGAGAAGCTGCGCGGCGACGTCCTGGACCGTCTCGTCGACGCCTGCGAGGCCACCGGCACCGGGCTGGTGCTGATGTACCGGTCCATCCCGCGGCACGTGCGCGAGCGGCTCGGCCGCCGCGGGCACGCCGCCGTCGGGTTCATGCGGGTCGGCAACCCCGAGGACGCCCGCGTCGCCGCCGACCACATCGGCGCGGGGCAGCGGCTGCTCGTCGCCGAGATCACCGACGCGACGGGCGAGGCGCTGTCGGACGACGTCGCCGGCGAGCGCTACGCCAGCACGGTCGCCTACGCCCGGATCCGCGGCGACGGGCTCACCGACCCGGTGTGGTCGCCGCTGCCCGCCCCGGCCGCCGACGACGCGGCGCTCGCCGAGGTCATCGGCAACGCCACCGTCTGGGGCCGCACCGTCGGCGCGAGCGGCCAGGGCGGCAAGCAGCGCTTCCGCGAACTGCTCATCGAGCCGCACCAGCTGCAGGAGCTTCCGCCCACCGCGATGGTCTTCACCCATGCGGGCGGCAGCGGCCGCCGCGTGCTGCTGGTGGACGCCAACCCCGGCATCATCACGCTGCCGACCACCCACTCGATGCAGTTCGAGGAGTATCTGCGGGAGCAGGAGCGGCTCAACGGCCAGGCCGAGCTGGAACCCGACGGCGAGGCCTCGAAGCGGGAGACGCGGGACTCGAGCGACGGTGCTCGCACGACCTCGGCGGCCGGTGCGCAGCGCGGGCGTCGTCCGGAGGCGGATGCCCGGCGCCAAGAGAGCGAGTCGAATGCGCAACCGCCCCTCGGCGCCCCGACTCCCGAGCGGCCCCCTGGAGCAGACCGCGGCGCGCCGTCGACCGCCGGCCGGAGCGCCGAGGTGAAAGGCACAGGGAGGGGCAGGCACGGCGGGTCCCGGAGGGCGCCGCGCATCGTCACGTTGCTGCGCCCCACCGGTAAGCATGCCGCCGACCCTCCGGGAGGACGCTGACGCAGACCTGGCGCGAGCGGCCGGGGCCCGGTAAGGATGCTGGGGTGACGTCAGTCCCGGATGCGCAGTCGTCAGGTGCCGACCAGCCGCAGACGCCCGTTCTCGCGGGACCGTGGTACCGGATCCAGGCGATTCCGGCGCCGCGGCGCACCGCGTCCGCCGAATGGGACTTCGTCAGCGTGCTCCCCGCGGCTCTGTCGGCGGCGCGGCGGCGGCGGCCGTTCGTCGTCGGATGGCTGTCGCCCGGCGGCGGCGCCCCCCTCGAACTGATCACCAACGCGGGGCCGGTGGGGGAGCCGTCCGCGCCGGACGGCGAGGCGCGCGGCCTGCTGTTCCCCAGCGGCGCCCGCGGCGTGCCGATCGGGGACGCGTGGCTGCGGCAGGTCGAACGGATGACCTGGACCCGCTGCCCCGGACGCCTCGCGCCCCAGGTGGCCCGCGCCGACGACGGCCCCGGGCTGTTCGAGTCCACGCTCGTCACCCTGATGGAACGGCCGTTCGGCTGGTTCGTCGTCGCCGACCCGTGCGACGAGCGGCAGGTCGACGTCGAGATGCGCGAGCTGCACCACGAGCTGCGCATGCTGCGGCGCGGCGAGGACGAGCAGGCCCGGCTCGCCGTGGCGCGCGCCGACCAGCGGCTGGCCGAGCTGGACGCGTTCCGCGAGGCCGGGCTGTGGCGGGTGCGGGTCCTGGCGGGCGCGGCGAACCCCGCCGAGCTCGGCCAGATCGCGCCCGTGCTGGTCGGCTCGATGGAGCTCGGCCACCACCCGTACCGGCTGCGGTCCGGGCAGGTCAGCGGCACGTTCAGCGAGATGCTGCGCGTCGACCCCGGGCCCGCCGCCTACCGGCCCGCCGTCGACCGGTCCCGCTACCGCGCCGAGGCCGCCGCGGCGGCGTTTCGGCAGCAGGCCCTGCGGCGCGACGCCGGGCCGGTGGACGGCGAGCAGCGGTTCCCGTTCGTCGCCACGGCGGGCGCGCTGGCCGCGCTCGCCGGGCTGCCGCGCCGCGAGGTGCCCGGGCTGCGCGTGCTGGACGCGGGCTACTTCGACGTGACCTCCGAGACCGACGAGCCGCCGGCCGCCGCCGCGGCCCACGAGCCGCGCATCGAGCTCGGCGCGATCCTGGACGGGCAGGACCGGCAGGTCGGCCGGTTCACCGTGCCGCGCTCGACGATCAACCGGCACGTGTTCGTCACCGGCGCGACCGGGTCGGGCAAGTCGCAGACCGTCCGGCACCTGCTGGAGCAGCTCACCCGCGCGGGCGTGCCGTGGCTGGCGATCGAACCGGCCAAGTCCGAGTACGCCGCCATGGCGGGGCGCATCCGCGACCTCGGCGGCGCCGTCACCGTGGTGAACCCGTCCGACCCGGCGGCGGTGCCGCTGTCGGTCAACCCGCTGGCGCCCGAACCCGGGTACCCGGTGCAGGCGCACATCGACATGGTCCGCGCGCTGTTCCAGGCCGCCTTCGACGCCGAGGAGCCGTTCCCGCAGATCATGGCGCAGGCGCTGCAGCGGGTGTACGAGGCCAACGGCTGGGACGTGGTGACCGGCGGCGGCGTCCCCGGCTCGCTGATCGAGCCGGCCGTGCCCACGCTCGAGCAGCTGCAGAACGCCGCGCTCCAGGTCATCGGCGAGGTCGGCTACGGGCGGGAGCTGATGGCCGACGTCCAGGGGTTCGTGGACGTGCGGCTGCGCAGCCTGCGCATCGGGTCCGCCGGGCGGTTCTTCGAGGGCGGCCATCCCGCCGACGTCGGCGGGATGCTGCGCGAGAACATCGTGCTGGCCATCGAGGACGTCGCCAACGACGAGGACAAGGCGTTCCTCATGGGCACGCTCATCATCCGCATCGTCGAGCACCTGCGCATGCGGGCCCGCGCGGGAGGCACCCCGCCGGGTCTGCGGCACGTCATCGTCATCGAGGAGGCGCACCGGCTGCTGCGCAACCGCGGCCCCGAACGCACCAGCGCGCACGCCGTGGAGCTGTTCGCGGGGATGCTGGCGGAGATCCGCGCCTACGGCGAGGGCATCATCGTCGCCGAGCAGATCCCCACCAAGCTGGTGCCGGACGTCATCAAGAACACCGCGTTGAAGGTCGTGCACCGGCTCCCGGCGTTCGACGACCGGCACCAGGTCGGCGCGGCGATGAACCTGGACGACGACCAGTCCCGCGAGGTGGTGTCGCTGCGGCCCGGCGTGGCGGCGGTGTTCGCCGACGGCATGGACCGGCCGCTGCGGGTGCGCGTGCCGCTGGGCGAGGGGCGCGAGGCGGTGCTGCCCGGCCCGCCGCCCCCGATCGACGGGCGCCGCTCGGCCGCGTGCGGCTGCGAGTGCCGGTCGGGACGCGCCTGCACGCTGTTCGAGCTGCGCGAGGCCGACCTGCTGGCGGCCAGCCCCGACTGGGCGTGGCTGCGGCTGTGGGCGGACGTGCTGGTGCTCGCGCACGTGGTGAACCGGCCGCTGCCCGCCGTGCCGCCCGACCTGGCCCGCGCCTGGTCGCGGCTGGCGCCGCGGCTGCGCGAGTGCACGCTGGCGACCGTCCTGGAGCGCGCGGTGACGCGCCGCGCCGGCGCGCTGCGCACCGCCTACCCGCCCGCCGACCTGACCGCCAAGGCCGCCGAGGTCGCGCAGCGCCTCCTCGACGGCGAGCACCGGCTCGCCGGGACGGCCCCGGGAGCGGCGTGGGTCATCCCCCAAGTGCGCTGGCTGCACGAGATGGACAAGCTGTTCCCGTACGGCGCCGGCCCGCCCGACAAGCACGCGCCCGCCCCGCCCCTGGACTATCCGCTCCCCGGGCTGAAGCAGCCGCCCGAACCCAAGCTGGGCCACCGGCTGCGGGCGTTGCGCCGCCATCCGCTGTCCATGGAGCTGGAACGCAACCGGCCCGTCGCGCTCACCGCGCTCGAAGGCGACGACGAGCACGCCGCGTTCGCCCGCGACCTGGAGGTCGTCACGATCGGCCTGCCCGAGGACGAGCGGCTCGACACGGTCGCCGGCACCATGCGGGTCTCCTCGTGGCTGGAGCCGGTGCTGAGCTGGCCGGACCGGTTCGTCGCCGCCTTCGCGGGCGACGCGGACCCGCCGCCCGCCGACGCCTGATCGGCGGGCTCAGATGGTGTCGGCCGACCGCGGGTCCATGCCCTCCCGTTCGGCGATGGGCCGCCAGTAGCGGATGAACTCGGCCTTGGCCTCGCTGGCTCGGTCGTTGACGTCGGCGACCGCGCTCTCGGACGGGCAGCCGGGCGCGGCGTCCACGTACCGCTGGTTGGACTCCACCGACGCCCGCAGGGCGCGGACGAGGGCGTCCTTGAGCTCCTCGCCCTGGTCGAGGGCGTCGACGGCGAGCGCGTCGGCCTGGCGGAGCTGGTCCTGCCGTTGGGCGAGGATCCGTTGCAGGGCCGACTTCGGGCAGCCGTCGGTGACGGCGTCGCCGAGGTCGGCGCGGGTGTCGGCCATCTGCTCCAACAGCTTGTCGATCGCCCCCGCCTCCGCGATGGCCTTGTTCCTGTTGCGCGACGACGTCGCGTCAGGCTCCGCCCCCGGGGCCGCGGGATCGCTCGCGTACGGGCTGCCGCCTCCCGGTGGTGCCGCGGTGTCCGCGTCGTCGCCGCCCGACCGCAGGACGACGGCCGCCACCGCGGCCAGCACCGCGCAGGCGGCGACGAGCAGCACGTACGGCAGGGCGCGGCGCCGGCGCTCGCGGGGCGGCTGCTCCTGCACCTGCGGCTCGTCCCACGGCGCGGGGGACACGAAGGTCGTCTCCGAGGGCGGCGTGGGCAGCGGCGACCACGTCGCGCGAGCCTGAGGAGGGTCGGGGTCGGACGGCGGCGGGCCCGGCGGGAAAGGGGTCGTGGCCGTGGGGGTGTCGCCACTGAGCGGGTTCCCGGCGTCCGCGTCGTCGGGCCGCGTCCACGGGTCGCCGCCGCCGAGCGGCGCGTCGCATCGCGGGCAGCGCGAGGACGCGGACGAGGTGCCGCTACCGCATGCCGGACAGCGCATCACAGTCCCTTGCCGTCATGAAGGATTTCATGCCCCGACCAGCGTGCGGCGTCACACGGTGACCGCGGTCGCCCCACCGGCCCCGGCATCACAGGTTCGACACGGTGCGCGGCGGCAGGCCGACCTGGCGGGCCAACGGGTTCCATATCGCGACGAGCCTCTGCTTGGCGATGATCGCCTTGCGCTCGGCGGGGATGCGCCCGGACGCGCGCGAGATGTCGGGGCGCGGCTTGCCCCGGCACTTGCGCCCCGCGCGCTTCCCCCAGGCGATGAGGGCGCGGTCGGCCTCCAGCGACGCCTGGAACGCCTGCCGCATCGCCACGCGCAGACGCTCCCCGTTCGGAACCTTGTCGAGCTTCAGGTTCTGGGTGCGGCGCAGCTGGTCCTGCCGCCGCACCGCGACGCGTTGGAAGCCCGCCATCGCGGCGGGCAGCGTCCGGCACGTGCGCGCGGCCTCGACCGCGCGCGTGAGCTCGTTGCGGGCGTCCAGGCTGGCCGCGAGGACGGCGTCCACTTGCCGCGCCTGGTCGTACATCGCGGGGGCCGGGCGGCGCGGCTGCGTCATCGTCGCGTTGGTGGGCGCCGGCGACGTCGTCGTGGCGACGGGCTGCTGCGGCTTGTCGTCCTTGCCGAACACGACGAACCCCACCGAGACCAGCGCCGCGACGACGAGCCCCGAGACGGTGATGAGCAGCGGCTTGCTCACCCCCTTCTTCCCGGTGCCGTGCGGCCCCGCCGGATAGGGCGGAATACCCGGGGGAGCGGTGTCGGCCCCCTGGATGGGGTGGGCGAACTGCGTGCCCGCCGGGCCGTGCGGCCCGCCGAAGTACTGGGGCGCCCCGAAGGGCGGCCCGGCGACCGCGTCGGGCGCCGACGGCGGGGCCGCGAACATGCCGTGCTCCATGGGGGCGGACGGCGCGGGCTGCATCACCTGCGTCTGCTGCACGGGCGGGGCCGCGGACGCGGCGGAGTCCAGAACCGTCGTCTGCCCGAGCGAGTCGGCGGCGGTGGCGTGCGCGTCGGCCGCGGGCTGCGCGTCCGCGCCGGGCGCGGTCGGCGCCTGCTGCGCCGACCACACCTGGGTCGCCTGGTCCTGGTCCTGCCCCTGCTTCTGCTCGTCGGGACGCTTGGGACGCGCGAACCACGACTCCGGGATGATCGGCTCGGGGCCGGTCGGGTCCTTGGGCGAAGGCGCGGCGTTCGCGCCGGCCTCGCCGGCCCACGCGGGCGGAGGCGGCGGAGCCGTCTCGAACCCGCCCGACGCGGCCGGTCCCCCCTCCGACGAAGGCGTCGCGGAGCCGCCCGCCGAGGGAGAAGAGGACGCCGGAGGAGCCGACGCCGTCGCCGCGGAATCGGGCGTCGGGGCCGCGGGCGCCGCGCCCCCGTCAGCGGACGGGGCGGCCGCGGGGGGAGCGCCGACCGCCCCCGCGGTCTGCGCCGGCTCCGCGGCGCCGCCGGCGTCGTACGCCCACGCCGTCGTCGCCTCGAGGTCGGCGGCCGCGGGCGGCGCCGAGAAGGCCGGCGGCGCGGGCGGCGCCGCGTCGGCGGGATCGGCGGG